>JAEDNB010000042.1 GCA_016302725.1 Lentisphaeria bacterium | reverse complement strand
ACCTTCGCCGTGACAGGGCGATGCTCTAACCAATTGCGCTACAACTCCAGCACCTGGCTCGTAAAGCGGGCTTAAGATATTCCCCAGAACCCAATTTGCAAGCGACACGCCAGGATTTTTGAAGCCTTTTCCCTAAAATCCCCCCTGAAATGCCCCCGCCTGCGGCGACAGGCAGGGCACGGCCGTCGCCGCCGCGAAAACACGGAAGGCGGGGAAGGCGCGGCGCAAGTGGGAATCGATTTAACTTATTGAAACAAATAAAGATAAACCGATGCCATCATCCCTCTTGCAGAGACGGGGACTCGTTGGCGACCCCTTTTGGGGGAATCTAGGGGGAAGATATTTATGTCTCTAGAAACAAAAAAGTTAGGATAAAACAGAAGGCAGGGCCATGCGGGCATGGCCCTGCCTTCTGTGGTCTCCGTGTTTTTGCGGAGCGCCTTGCGGGGCCTCCGCCGCTACCAGGAGAAGGTGCGGTCCTTTTCCGCGCCGCCGGCGCCCATGCGGAAGATTTTCAGTTCCCGTGCCTGGGGTTTGACGGCCACGATGTCCACCAGGGTCTGCTGTGCGGGGTTGAAGTCCGTTCGGGAGGCCCAGCGGGGGACATCCTTGGGGGAGACCCCTCCGAAGCCCTGGCTGATGGCCACCAGGATGCCGTTTTCCCGCTCCGTCACGTCAAAGTGGGAGTCGCCGGTGATGTAGGCGGCCATCCGGCAGTCCACGTTCCCTGTGAAGTCCCACCGGACCCCTTCGGATTCGCCTTTGGCGGCGGCATTGAAATCCTGGAAGATTTGGAGGAGGGTATCCATATGTGCGCCGCGCACGGAATCCGAGTTCCAGGCGCCGAGGTCCTTCCACATGCAGTAGTGGGAGAGCACCAGGACGGTCCATCCCGGCTCGGTGAAGCGCATGTGGTAGACCAGGAAGTCCATTTGCCTGGGGGAGACGGTGTAGTAGTTTTGGGGGTCCTGGCGGTCGCTGGTGTTCAGGAAGAAGACCCGGACCTTCCGGGCGGGGATGTCCACGAAGCCGTAGGTCCCGTTCTCCGCCAGGGTCAGCTGCCGCAGGGAGGTGGACTTCCGCAAGCTGGGCACGTTGAAGAACTCCCCTAGTTCCCGGTCGTTGAAGGCATTCCCCTGGCCGCCGTTGCGGTTATGGTCATGGTTGCCCACCAGGTTGATGGAAATGCCCGGGAACTGGTGATGGAGCTCCGCATGGCGTTGCAGGAATGGCATCGCCACCTCCAACTCCTTGGTGGCGGGCACGTCCAGGCCAATGTCCCCCAGGTCGGCGATGAAATCGAAGGGGAGGGATTTGGCGGCGTGGTTCAAGTAGGCCACATGGCGGTAGGTGTCCCGCCCCCCCGAGTGGACGTCCGTGATGACAGGGAAGAGGACGATGGGGTCGCTGCCCTGCCATTCCTGGATGCGCTGGCCGACCTTTTGGATCTCCTGGTCGACCCAGGAGGGGATTTCAATGGGCTGGGCAAGAAGGGTGGACATGGCGGACAAGGCGGCTAGGCAAAGGAAGAGGGCTTTCTTCATTCTCCGGGAGTCTGTGTAGGGATGGGTTCGGGGTATTGGGAAAAGGACGGGGCATAATATAACTTCAACTCAACTCTGGCGGCCTTGATTCCCCAGGCTTCCTCCTTGCCGGAGAAGCGCCCCTGGGGCGAGCTTGCGGGGCGGGAGGGCATTTTCCCGGGGAGGATTACATTACGGGCATGTACGGGGTGCTGCCCGGCGAGTGCCGGGATTGGCTGAGATGAAACCCGAGAACCTGATCCGGGTAATGCCGGCGGAGGAATGACACATGGAAAAAAGTGTGCTTGTCTGCGCCCAGGAAGGGCGCAAATTCGGTTTGATTTGGTTTGGCGCGGCGATTTCCCTGGCGGAAATCGAGGTGGGGCTCTCTAGCCGGGGATGCCTTTCGGCCGTGGTGCTGGGGCACCTCCTGGGAGGGGCGATGCTCTTCCTGGCGGGCCTTCTGGGCGCCCGCCTCAGGAAAAACGGGATGGAGTGCACCCAGCATTTCTTCGGGGGCGCGGGGATGTTCTTCTTCGCGGCAGCCAACGTGCTTCAACTGGTGGGGTGGACCGCCGTGATGCTGGCCCAGGGGACGGACGCCGCCAAGGGGCTGGTGCCCGCCTTCATTCCCGCCCCCCTCCTCACGGCCTTCCTGGGCCTGCTGGTGATGGGGTGGATTTTTGTGGGGCTGCGCTCTTTCTCCTACGTGACCACCGTCACCATGTGCCTGCTCCTGGGGATGGTGGGGGTGCTGACCTGGCGGGTCTTCCTGGGAGGCGCAGAGGTGGTTCCCCTGGCGGAGCCCCCCTCCTTCTGGGGGATTTTCGAACTTTCCCTGGCCATGCCCCTCTCCTGGCTGCCGCTGATTTCCGACTACACCAAGGATACGCCCGCCCCCAAGACCGCCTGCGCGGTCTCCGCCCTGGTCTATACCCTGGTGAGCCTCTGGATGTACGGAGTGGGCATTGGACTGGCCAGGATCGGCCAGTCCAACATCGCCGCCGGAATCCAATATGTGCAAATGGGGGTGTGGGCCCTGCTCATCGTCCTCATCTCCACCACCACCACCACCTTCCTGGACACCTACAGCGCCGGGGAATCCGCCAAGGCGGTCTTCCGGAAGGCGAACCCCAAAGTCGTGGGTTGCGTGGTCTGCGCCCTGGGAATCTTCCTCGCCGCCCGGGGAATCATGGAGAACTACTTGAATTTCCTCTACCTGATTGCCTCCATCTTCGTCCCCATGGCCACCGTGATGCTGGTCTCCTGGGGCGTCCAGGCCCTCTTTCCCCGCAAGTCCGGGGGTTCCCTGCTCCAGTGCCTGGTGAACTGCATCGCCTTCGTGGCGGGGCTGGCGGCATACCACCTCTGCCTTAATCTCCTCCCCGGCCTTCCCCCCTCCTTCTCCGCCATGCTGGTGTGCGGAGTGCTGGCCGCAGGGGGGAACCTGGTGGCCGTGGCGTGTGCCGGAGAGGCCGGAGGCCGCGGCTAGGCGTCTCCGGAGGGCTTTCCGGCGAGGGGGGCGTCAACGGCTTTGCCGGATGAAGCGGAGCGTGTTTCTCCAGTCTTCGTCGGTGACGTCGTGGATGCCGTAGCGTTCATAGTATCCCTGGGAGGGGGACATCAGGAGCTCTCCCAGGGGCGGATGCTCGGTGGAGGGCAGGCCGCTCCGCCCCAGCAGCCGGTAGGCCTCCTGGGCGTGCAGGACCGCGATGAACTGCCCCATGGGATCCGCCCACTGGTCTTCCCGCGCGCCGGTGACCAGGACGGGGCGCGGGGCGGCCAGGGCCAGCAGGGTATGCTGGTCGAAGGGGAGGGTTTCCGGGTGTTCCGCATAGGGACGGCAGTTGCCGGTGGTCCACCAGGAGAAGACGTGGTCGATGCACTCAAGGGACTCCCCGTAGTTTCGCCGGGAGATGGCGGCGCCCCCGCAGCCCGAGCAGTTGCTGACGGCCCCCGCCCACTGGTCGTCATGGGCGATGGTCCAGAGGGCGGTCTTTCCCAGCCGGGAGTGCCCGTGGGCCCAGATTTGTGCGGGGTCCACCTCGGGGAAGGCGGCGGCGACCTCCCGTAGGCGGGAGTATCCGTAGGCCCAGGCGCTGATGGCGGTATAGTCTCGGTCCCGGGGGGTGAGTTCCTCCTGGGGATGGAAGAGGCGGAAGACGCTTTGGGCGCGCCCCAGGACATGGTCGGGATAGAAGTCGTAGTAGGCGCAGGTGACGACGGCGAAGCCGGCGTCGCAGAGCAGGCGGAAATCCCAGCGGTTGGCCTGCGCGCCCCGGGAGTGGGCGGACAGTTGCGCCCAGGGGGAGAGGGGCACGTCCCCATCGGGGGTGCAGGCGTGGTTCCCCTGGAAATTAAGGGCCACGATGGCGGGGACGGGATAGGGGCGCCGGGGGATGTGGCAGAGGAGGGTGGCCTGGTGGCTCCTGCCCTGGTTCTCCAGGGTCAGGCGGACGATGCGCATGAGGCAGGTGCCCTGGAAGACCTCCTTTTCCTGCAGGATTTCCCAATGGCTCGCCTGGGGGAGGGGCGGGAGTTTCCCATAGAGGATCCTCTCCAGGTTTTCCCGGTGCTTCTGGCGCAGGGCGGGCCACTCCCCGGGGGAGTGGATGGCGCGGCCCGTGTCGGGGTCTGCCAGGAGGGGGGGGAGGGGGAGGGCTCCCGCCTTTGCCTCGTCGTAGTTGGCATGGGTGAGGATGTAGGCCGTGTCCTTGGCCAGGTTCCTCTGGTATTCCTCCAGGTTGCCGTCGGCGGGGATGGCTTCGTAGTGGCGGACCTTGGGCCAGGGGAGGAAGGGGTTGGTGAAGGGGGTGGTCATGGGAGGGAGTAGGGGAGGAGGGGGTTCTGGGGAGCGGAGAGGGCCTGGCGCAGAAGGGGCCTTTCCTGGGGGTGGAGGAGTCGCCAGGCCAGGCGGGTGTTGCGGCTCATGGGGGTGGCGTTGGCCACGGCCTGCTGCACCGCATGGGGGTCGCCGGCCAGGATGAAGAGACGCTTCGCCCGGGTGACGGCGGTGTAGAGGAGATTGCGCTGAAGCATGATCCTGTGCTGTCCCAGCAGGGGGACCACCACCGCCGGGAATTCGCATCCCTGGGACTTGTGGATGGTGACCGCGTAGGCGTGGAGCAGCTGGGTGCAGTCGGCGGCGGTGTATTCCACGGTCTCCCTGTCGAAGGCGACCTGGAAAGTGCGCTGTTTCCGGTCCAGGGAGACAATGCGTCCCATGTCCCCGTTGAAGACCTGCTTGTCGTAGTTGTTCTTGGTCTGCATCACCTTGTCCCCCAGGCGGAATATCCTGGGCGGGTCTTCGCCGGCGAGGGTGAGCTCGGGCTTTTCGGGGGAGGGTGGGTTGAGGTGCTCCTGGAGGACCCGGTTCAGGGTGACGGTGCCGCATTCCCCCTTCCGCATGGGGGTGAGCACCTGGATGTCCTCCATGGGGTTCCAGCCGAAGAAGCCGGGGATGCTCTGGGAGCAGAGGCGGGCCACGAAACGCTGGCACTCCTCGGGCTGGGAAAAGTCGTAGAAATAGAACTCGCCCGCGACGCCCCGGGGGGGATTGGTCAGGTCCGGCAGGTGCCCCCGGTTGATTTCGTGGGCGCTGGTGACAATCCGGCTTCCCTCCGACTGCCGGTAGATCTGGGTGAGGGCCACGGTGGGGATGAGGCCGCATTCCAGCAGGTCGTGGAGGACCGCCCCGGGACCCACGGAGGGGAGCTGGTCCCTGTCCCCCACCAGCACCAGGCGCGTCTGGGGGGGGACTGCCGCCAGGAGGGAGTTTGCCAGGGGGAGGTCCAGCATGGAGACCTCGTCCACCACCAGGAGGTCGCACTCCAGGGGGGTGTCCTCGTCCAGGGTGAACTGGCGGGACTGGGGATCGAATTTCAGGAGCCTGTGGATGGTGGCGGCATCCTTCATCCCCGTGGCCTCGGCCAGCCGCTTGGCGGCCCGTCCGGTGGGGGCGGCCAGGCGGATTTTCCAATGGTTTTCCTGGGCGATTTGGACGATGCGGCGGACCACGGTGGTCTTTCCCACGCCGGGGCCGCCGGTGATGATGGAGAGGGGGGAGACCAGGGCGGTCTTCACGGCCTGGTTCTGCTGGGGGTTGAGGGTGAGGCCACCGGGCGGGGGCGGGGGGAGGGCGAGGCGGGAGAGGGGGGGGAAGGTCTGCCGCAGGTGGCAGTGAATGCGCCTGGCCAGGTTCTCCTCCATGCCCGCCAACCCCGCAGGATAGCACAGGAGTTCCTCCTCCCCGGGGAACTGCAGGGCCTGGAACAGGTTGAGGGAGAGGGCATGCTCCATCCCCTGCCCTAGGGCCTCGGGGGGGACTTCCAGGAGCTTGCCCGCCTCCCGGAAGAGGCGCCCCATGGGCAGGAAGACATGGCCCGAAAGGGTGCTTTGCCGAAGGGCGTAGTCCAGCCCCGCCGCCACCCTTTTGGGGGAATCGGGGGTGATGCCCATGGAGGCGGCGATGCGGTCGCAGGTGAGGAAGCCGATGCCCTCCACGTCCCGGGCCAGGCGATAGGGGTCCTGGCGGACGATCTGGGAGGCGCTTCCCCTGGCGCGGGGGTTCTTTTTCGGGTCGTATTGGCTGATGATCCGCTGGGCCAGGGCGGGGGAGATGCCGTGTCCCATGAGGAAGATCTCCTCGGCCCTGTTGGCGGAAATGTTTTCCCAGCCCTCGCGGATGCCTTCCAGCTTCTTCACGCCGATGCCGGGGACTTCCAGCAGGCGCCTGGGGGCGTGGTCCAGCACCTCCAGCGTCTTCTCCCCGAAATGGTCCACGATTTTCTTGGCCGTCGCCTCGTTGACTCCGGGAAGGCATCCGCTGGCCAGATACCGCTGGATGCCCAGGGTGGAGGTGGGGAGGATGAATTGGACGGAGGAGACCACGAACTGGCGTCCGTGGCGGGGATGGGTCTTCCAGGTCCCCTCCGCCTTGAGGTCGCCGCCGGGCAGGGCGCCCGCCAACGCCCCGGCCAGGATGGCCTCCCCCCCCCCGTCCGCGCGCCTTACCAAAACCACCGAATACCCATTCTCCGGGTTGGCGTACACCACCCGGAGGACCTGCCCCGTGATGGCGCTCTCCTCCGGCAACGGCCCGGGGACCAGGGGCAGGGCCGGGGCATGGGGCGCATGCCCGCCGGCGGTGGGGGGGGAGCGGTGGGGGGGATATTTCCTGGGCATCAGAAAGGCGGGGAGGGAAGGGCGGCCATGGCCTTCACGACACGGGGAGGCGGGGCGGGCGGGGCTCTGTGTGGGGCGTATGCGCGTGCGTGTGCGCCCAGGCGGAAGCCGGCGAGGCCCCGCGTTCGCCCCCCCTGCCCCTGGAAGGGGCGGAAAAGTGCCTGCGGGGCGTGGGAAAGCCCTGGGTGGCGCCCTGCCGTAGGCTTTCCGGGTATTATAGTTTGCCGTCTTCGCTCTGCCTGCCTGGCAAGGCGCCTTTCCTTTCCCTGCCCCCCCTTTCCGGACTACTCCCTGCATACGGCCATGTTGCCCCAGAACATCGATGTCGACCTGAATGCCCTCCCCAAGATGGACTTTTCCATCCAGAGGCTGGGCACGCCCACCTTGGACTCCCCCCTCAAGGAGGCAATCTTCGTGGAGGACACCGAGCGGATCTGCTACTGCGCCGACGCGGCGAGAAACCAGCTCTTCCTCAAGGAGTGCAAGATGATGCCCGCCTTCCTGGCCGCCGGACCACGGCGGAGGATCTTCCATGACCCCGCCTGGACCCGCGTGGGCATCGTGACCTGCGGGGGGCTCTGCCCCGGACTCAACGACGTCATCAAGGGACTGGTCAACACCCTCTGGTATGTCTACGGGGTGGACAACATCTTCGGCATCCGCTACGGATACCAGGGGCTCAACCCCGCCTACAAGCTCAGCCCCATGGTCCTCAATCCCGACGTGGTGGACGACATCCACTCCGAGGGGGGCTCCATCCTGGGCTCCTCCCGGGGAATGCAGCCCACCGAGGAAATCGTCAAGACCCTGGACCGCCTCAACATCAACATCCTCTTCACCATCGGGGGGGACGGCACCCAGCGGGGCGCCCACGCCATCGCCCAGGAATGCCAGCGCCGCCGGGTGGAATGCAGCGTGGTGGGCATCCCCAAGACCATCGACAACGACCTGAATTTCATGGACAAGACCTTTGGCTTCGAGACGGCGGTCCAGGCGGCGGCCAACATCTTGAGCTGTGCCCACAACGAGGCCAATGGCGCCTACAACGGGCTGGGGCTGGTCCGCCTCATGGGGCGGGACTCCGGCTTCATCGCCGCCTATGCCTCCCTGGCCAACTCCGTGGCCAACTTCTGCCTGATCCCCGAGGTCCCCATCCGCCTGGAGGGGCCCGGCGGACTGCTGGAGGCCATGGAGGTGCGCATGGCCCGCAAGCACCACGCCGTCATGGTGGTGGCCGAGGGGGCGGGACAGGAACTGCTCTCCGGACAGCGCCAGACCGACAAGTCCGGCAATGTCCTCCATAGCGACATCGGCGTCTACCTGAAGAACCGGATCCGGGAGCATTTCGCAGCGAAGAAGATTGACATTTCCGTCAAGTATTTCGACCCCAGCTACGAGATTCGGAGCCTCCCCGCCAATTCCTACGACTCCATCTTCTGCCTCCACCTGGCGCAGCATGCGGTCCATGCGGCCATGGCGGGCATGACGGACATGGTGGTGGGCAACTGGCAGGGCTATTTCATCTACGTCCCCATTGCCATGGCCACCAGTTCCCGCCGGAAGATCGACCCCTTCGGGATGCTGTGGCAGAGCGTGCTGCTCACCACCCGCCAGGCGAAGCTGATGGATGGCCAGTGCGGCCCCGACTCCAAGGCCACGGGCATCTGAAGCCCCTCCCCCGTCCCCGTCCCCGGGGGCGCCCGGGGACACCTCCCCCAGTTGCACAACCCCAAGGAAAAACAGAATGGCTGCTGAACAGAAACAGTCCTGCCTCCATGACCTGCTGAAATATGCGGTGGAGGAGCGGGCCAGCGACCTGCACATCCGGGAGAACCGGAACGTGCAGCTGCGCATCGACTCCAACCTGGTGCAAATCGACTACGAGACCACCACGGAAATCTTCGACCAGATTTGCAAGGACATTGTCCCTGCGGGGAAATACGATGAGTTTTTGCAGAAGGGGGACCTGGACTTTGCCTGGCAGGAGCCTGACGCGGGGCGTTTCCGTGTGAACCTGCACCTGCAGCGGGGCAACCGGGGCATCACCATGCGCTGGGTGAAAAGCAAGCCCCCCACCGTGAAGGAGGCGGGGCTCCCCGAGGTGATGAAGGCCATTGCCTCCAACAGCAACGGAATCATCTTCATCACGGGCACCACGGGCAGCGGAAAGTCCACCACCATGGCCGCCATGCTGGATTTCATCAACACCAATTTCCGCAAGCACATCATCACCATCGAAGACCCCATCGAGTACACCTTCGAGGACAAGCTCTCCTTCTTCGAACAGCGCGAGGTGGGTTTGGACGCGGAGTCCTTCGACTCCGCCCTGGTGCACGCCCTGCGGCAGGACCCCGACATCATCGTGGTGGGGGAGATGCGCAACCGCGTCACCTTTGAAACCGCATTGGCCGCCGCCGAGACGGGGCACATGGTCATCACCACCCTCCACACCAAGGACGCCCCCCAGTCCATCAACCGCATCCTGGACATGTTCTCCATCGAGGAACGGGACTCCATCCGGAAATCCCTCTCCGAGGTGGTCCGGGCCATTGTCTGCCAGCGCCTGGCGAAGAAGGCCTCCGGCAAGGGAGTCGTCCCCATCACGGAAATCATGATCAACGCCCCCATCGTGAAGAAACTGATCTTCGACGGGCGCATCGACCGCCTGCCCCAGGCCATCGAGGCCAATGAGGAGATGGGGATGATGACCTTCAACCAGTGCCTCCTGAAGCACTACAACGCAGGGGACATCTCCGAGGAGAAGGCGCTGGAGCTCTCCGACAATCCCCAGGCGCTGCGCATGAACTTCAAGGGAATCTTCCTCTCCGATTCCGGCGGAATCATCCAGTAGCCGCCAGGAGGGGAGCCCCCCATGCCCGCCCATCACGCCCCATCCCTTTCCCGCCGCCGCCGTCTCCTGCTCCAGGCCGTCCTGGACAGCCAGGCGGGGACGCGCCGCCGCCGTCTCCTGCGGCGGGGACGGACCCCGGCCCTGCTGGGCTGGGTGTGGGCCATCGCCCTTCTCCTTTTCCTTCTGGGAATCTGCAACGAATATTTTCTCTAGGCCATCGTGCCGCCGGGGAGCGGGGGGCGCCGGGGAGGGACGGTGGCTTCCCTCCCTGCCCGACGCGCCATGGGGGCGGAACGCCTCCCCTCCCGGCCCATCAACCGGAGTCTGCCATGGGTGCAAAGGAATTGTCATCGAGGTCGGTGCGGGGCGTGGCGCTTCTGGGGGCGACAGGCTCCATCGGGCGCCAGGCCCTGGAGGTGCTGGCGTTGTCGCCGGGGGAGTATGCCCTGGAGGTGGCGACCTGTGGCCACCAGGGGGAGGCATTGGCGGAACTGGGGCGCCGCCACGGCGCCAGGGAAACCTATTGTGACGGGGACCCCCGGTTTTCCACCCTGCGGGACCAGGGGGAACTCTGCGACCTGCTCCGCTCTCCGCGGGTGGACGTGGTGGTCTGCGCCATCCAGGGCTCGGCGGCCCTGCCCTACGTGATTGCCGCCCTGGAGGCGGGAAAGCGGGTCTGCCTGGCCACGAAGGAGGCATTGGTGGCGGCGGGAAGGTGGGTGACGGAGACCGCCCGCCGGGGCGGCGGGGAGATTCTGCCGGTGGACAGTGAGCATTGCGCCATCTTCCAATGCCTGAAGAGCGGGACGCACCAGGAGGTGCGCAGGCTCTGGCTGACCTGCAGCGGTGGCCCCTTCCACGGACATCCCGAAATCGACCTTGCCCAGGTGACCCCCGAGGCGGCGCTCCGCCACCCCACCTGGCGGATGGGGCGCAAAATCACCCTGGACTGCGCCACCCTCATGAACAAGGCCCTGGAGATGGTGGAGGCCCATTGGCTCTTCTCCGTGCCCGGAGAGGAGATCCAGGTGGTGATCCATCCCCAGTCACTGGTGCATTCCATGGTGGAGTTCACCGACGGTGCGGTGGTGGCCCAGATGGGGCCGGCGGATATGCGGCTCCCCATCCAGTATTGCCTGACCTATCCCCGGCGCCTCCCTTCCCCCGCGCCTTCCCTGGATTTCCTGCACCCCGGCGGAATCTCCATGGAATTCCTGCCCCCTGATGAAAGGCGCTTCCCCGCCCTGGGCCTGGCACGCCGGGTCATGGCCATGGACGGCGGCGCGGGGGCGGTCTTCCATGCCGCCAACGAAGCCGCCCTGGCCCGCTTCCTGGAGGGGAGCCTGGGCTTCGACGCCATCCCCCGGGCGGTGGAACATGCCCTGGATACGGTGCCTTGCTCCGAGGCGCCTGAGTCCCTGGAGGCGGTCCGCGCCCTGGAGGCCGCCGCCGCCCAGGCGGTGCACACCTTCCTTCGCTGCCCAGAGCCGACTTTTTTTCTTCCCCTGCCATGAAATCCAAAGTATCCCTGGTCGCCCTCGAGTCCTACGACGATTTCCCCGCCCTGCTGGCGGGGCTGGAGCGCGCCCTGGCTCCCTTCGGGGGGATGGAGGGCGTGGTGCGCCCCGGGGAACGGGTGCTGCTGAAGGTCAACCTCCTGGCGCCCGCCCGCCCCGAACAGGCAGTGACCACCCATCCCCAGGTATTGCGGGCGGCAATCCGCCTGGTGCGCCAGGCGGGGGCCTCGGAGATTTGGGTGGGGGACGGGCCCGGGGTGGGGGACACCCAGGAGAACATGCGCGTCTGCGGGCTCCAGAAGGTCTGCGAGGAGGAGGGGGCGCAGACCGCCGTCTTCCGGGAGACCTCCCTCTTCCATACCCCGGAAAACGCCATTGGAAAGAGCCTGGAACTGACCTCCTGGCTGGAACGGACGGACGTGGTCATCTCCCTGCCGAAGCTGAAGACCCATGTCCAAATGGGGTACACCGGGGCCCTGAAAAACCAGTATGGACTCATCCCCGGCGGCAAAAAGGGGGAATACCATTTCCGCCTCCAGAACCGGGACCGCCTGGCCGACTTGATGATTGACATCAACCGCACCGCCAGGGTGCGCCTGGCCATCCTGGACGCCATCGTGGCCATGGAAGGCCCCGGACCCCATGGGGGCACCCCCAGGAAAGTGGGCGCCCTGGTGGCGGGGACCGACCTGGCCGCCGTGGATGTGGTGGGGTGCTCCCTCATCGGACTGCCCCCCCAGGAATACCCCCTCCTCCAGGCCGCCGCACGGGGCGCCTTCGGAGCCTCCCGCCTGGAGGAGGTGGAAGTGGTGGGCACACCCCTGGAGTCCCTTCAGGTGAAGGATTTCCAACTGGTGCGCACTCCCGTCAACGTCCTCCGCATCCTGCCCCTCCCCCCCTTCCTCCTCCGATGGCTCCGGGGGCAGGTGGCACCCACCCCCTTCATCCAAAGGGAAAAGTGTGTCAAGTGCCTGAAATGCCATAGGGGATGCCCCGCGAAGCCCTCCGCCATCCATCCCGACAACCCCCAGAAGGGCGGCGTGAAGAAGGAGCTCTGCATCCGGTGCTACTGCTGCCACGAATTCTGCCCCGCCAACGCCATCGAACTCCGGAGACCATGGCTGGACCGCCTCCTCCACCTGACCGCCTTGGGGGAGGCCGGTGCCAAATGCCTGGGACATTTCGTCGCCTTCTTCCGAAAATCCTGAACGGGAGGGAGGGGCGTCCCCGTCGCCGCCGCCTTCCCATGCTCCGGCGGCGCCTTTCTGTCCAGCGGCCATCCCCTGTTCCCCTCCGTGGGGGCGAGGGGGGGGTATATTATCCCGTTTTTCCGGTTCCCGGCGCCGGGAGGCCTCCCCGCCACCCCCGGGACATCCCCTTCCTTCCCCCTCCCTCTCCTTCCCCCTCCTATGGAAGAAACACGCGAAAACCTGCCTGCCGCCCCTGCGGCGGAGACGACGGCACCCACCGACTTCATCCGGGACATTGTCCGGCAGGATCTGGCTTCCGGGAAATACCGTCCGGAGGAAATCCGCACCCGCTTCCCCCCAGAGCCCAACGGATATCTGCACATTGGCCATGCCAAGGCAATTTGCCTGGATTTCGGGGTGGCCCGGGAGTTCGGCGGCAAGTGCAACCTGCGGATGGACGACACCAATCCCGGCAAGGAAGACCGGGAGTACTATGACTCCATCCAGGAGGACATCGCCTGGCTGGGCTACCAATGGGACGGGGAGGTGAAGTTTGCCTCGGACTACTTCCCCAAGATGTACGAGTTCGCCCTCCTGATGATTGAAAAGGGGCTTGCGTACGTGGACGACCAGAGCGCGGAGGAGATCCGGGCCACCCGGGGCACCCCCTTCCAGCCCGGGGTGGATTCCCCCTGGCGGAACCGATCCGTGGAGGAGAACCTGGACCTCTTCCAGCGGATGAAGGCAGGGGAGTTCCCCAATGGGGCGAAGGTCCTCCGGGCCAAAATCGACATGGCCAGCCCCAACATCAATTTCCGGGACCCCGTGATGTACCGCATTCTCCACGAAAGCCATGAGCGCACGGGAGGCCAGTGGTGCATCTACCCCATGTATGACTGGGCCCACGGGCTGGAGGACTCCCTGGAGGGAGTGACCCACTCCCTCTGCACCCTGGAATTCGAAATCCACCGCCCCCTCTACAACTGGTTCCTGGAACCCCTCCCCATCCCCAGGAAAC
>JAEDNB010000247.1 GCA_016302725.1 Lentisphaeria bacterium | reverse complement strand
ACGATTGGTGATGGCTGCACGCAAACGCCGTGTCCGCAAGGAAAGCCCCGCCATCGCCACGGCCTTTCCCCGTTTGGGGGAGTATGAAACCATCTTCCTCGGCTTCCCCATCTGGTGGGGCCGTGAGCCGTCCATCATCGACACCTTCGTGGAGTCCAACGCCGGGACATTGGCCGGGAAGACCATCGTTCCCTTCGCCACCTCCGGCAGCAGTGGCATGGGGGACACCACCGCAAACCTGCAGGCCCTCGCCCCACAGGCTAAGGTCCTCCCCGGACGCCGCTTCCCCGTCAAGACTGACGGCGCCACCCTGGGAAAATGGGCAGGGGAAATCGGAAAAGAATAAATCCCAACGCAACAAGATGGAGGAAAGTCCCCAATGAAAAAGCTTTTTTGGCTGGTGCTTGCCCTGGCGGCATTCTTTGGCCATGGCGAGGCCAAGGAGCCTGCCAGCGCCATCCCGGCGACCCAAAAGGCGCCGGAATACGCCTCCTATGAGGTGGAGGACCCCAATGCCCCCGTCGTCTTTTTCACCCGCGACATCTCCCCGGCTGGCTTGGTGAAAGCCTACCAGGCCCTGGGATGGACGCCCAAGGGCAAGGTCGGCGTGAAAATCAGCACGGGGGAATCCGCGAAAAGCAACCATCTGCGCCCCGCCCTCATCAAGGACCTGGTGCAAATGCTCAAGGGCACAATCGTGGAATGCAACACCGCCTACGGCGGCAACCGCGCCTCCGTCGCCATGCACCACCAGGCCGTCAAGGAACGGGGATACCTTGACATCGCCCCCTTCGACCTGCTGGACGAGGAGGGATTCCTCACCCTCCCCGTCCAGGGAAAGGTGCTCAAGGAAGACTATGTGGGCTCCCATTTCCGCAACTACGGCTCCTATCTTGTCCTTTCCCATTTCAAGGGCCATGGCATGGCGGGCTTCGGCGGGGCGCTCAAAAACCTCTCCATCGGCTTCGGAAGCGGAACCAGCGCGGAAAAGTCCGGCAAAGCCATCATCCACTCCGGGGGCAAGAGCGCCACAAAACCCTGGGGCGGCGAACAAATCCCCTTCCTGGAAGCAATGGGGGAGGCGGCCATGGCCGTCTGCCAGGCCATGGACAATGGAAAAGACATCGCCTTCATCAATGTGATGAACCGATTGAGCGTGGACTGCGACTGCAGCGCCAATCCCGCGGAACCGGACATGCACGACATCGGCATCCTCGCCTCCCTGAACCCCCTCGCCCTCGACCAGGCATGCATCGACAAAGTGTGGCAGGCCCACGATTCCCAAAGCCTCAAGGCAAGAATCGACCGGCAGCAGGGACGCCATATCCTGGACTACACGGAGTCCCTCGGCCTCTATCAACGACACTACCGCCTGGTCGACCTCGACAAATAATCCGCCCATGGGAGAAATCCTCCAGCGCGAAGCCGTCTATCTCTGGTTCTATGCCGACCTCCAATTCCGCCAAATCTTCTGGTACTGGCTCCTCGGAATGCTCCTGGGCTCGCTGGTGTCGGTCTTCGCCAAGGCAGGGCTCCATCGCTTCTGCGCACGCCTGGGACGCCACCTGGACGGCCCCGGGGGATGGATGGCGGCCAGTCTCCTGGGCATCGCCTCCCCCCTCTGCATGTATGGGACAATCCCCCTCTGCGCCTCCTTCTCCCAAAAGGGAATCAAGGAGGATTTCCTGGGCGCCTTCATGATGAGCTCCCTCCTGCTGAACCCCCAGCTGCTCATCACCAGCGCCGCCCTGGGACGCACCGCCCTGGCGCTCCGCTTCATCGCCTGCCTCCTGTGCGGCTTCACCGCCGGCGCACTGCTCCACTGCTGTTGCAAAGGAAGGGACTTCTTCCATTTCCAGGGCTTTGGGGAAAGCCCTGGACACGACACCCATCCCAATCCCCTCCTGCGCTATCTCTTCAGCCTGGGACGCAACGTGAAGGCAACCGGCCCCTGGTTTGCCCTGGGCATCCTGCTCTCCGCCCTCTTCCAACGCTACGTCCCCGCGGAATGGGTCGGCACCCTCTTCGGCCCCCAGAAACATTTCGGCCTCCTTCTGGCCGCCACGGCGGGCGTCCCCCTCTACGTCTGCGGCGGAGGGACGATTCCTATGCTGCAGGAATGGCTGGCGGAGGGAATGAGCCTGGGGGCGGCCATCGCCTTCATGGTCACCGGCCCCGCCACGAAAATCACCAACCTGGGCGCGATGAAAATTGTCCTCGGCGCCAGGAACTTCGCCCTCTACCTCGCCTTCGCCCTGCTCTTCTCCCTGGTGGCGGGCGCCATCGTCAATTTCCTGCCCCTCTGACAGACGACCGGGAAGGGAACGATACGAAAGCCCCTGAACCTCCAGACGGGCCTCCCTCCTGCGGAGAAGGCTGGCGGTGCTGGGGCAATCAGATATGCCTGATGCCAAGGCTCTTGTCA
>JAEDNB010000246.1 GCA_016302725.1 Lentisphaeria bacterium | reverse complement strand
ATCTAGTTATCTAGTTATCTAGTTATCTAGTTATCTAGAACCCATTTAGAGACAAAGGCGTTATATAAACCAAGGAACGCCTTTCGAAGACCCAGGGCCTCTATCGGCCTGGCAGCATCGCAGGAACCGAACGCCGGGGCAAGCGGGGGCCTCGCCGGGCTTCCCCGGCGAGGCCGCGACGTCGCAGGGAGGAATGCGGGGAAGGGGGTGCCCGGCAGGGCATTTCCTTCCCCGCAGACACCCCTGCGATGGCGCAAGGCAGGCGCAACGCGCCTGGCGCGCCCCCGCCCCCCGGCGTCCCTTCCGGCCCTCCGTGCGCCCGGCAAGCCGGGCGTTTCCGTGCCCTCCGTGTTTTTAAAAACCGTGTTTCCGCGTAGCGCCGACCAGCCCGGCCGGGAGAAGTTGTATATTCTCCCCGTTTCCCTCCCCCCCAGCCCCCGGTGTCCCGCCATGAAGAAATTGGTGATTTTTGCCGCCTACACCCGTTCCCTCCTGACCTTTCGCCTGCCCTTGGCGCGGGCCTTTCAGGAGCGGGGCTGGGAGGTTGTGGCCATGGGGCCGGGGGCGCGGGAGGAATGGTCTCCGCGATTTGCCGCCCACGGCCTCCGCTTTTGTCCGGTGTCCCTGGAGCGCAATGGCCTCAATCCCCTGTCTGACTTGAAGACCTGCCGGGAATTGACCCGTCTTTTTCGCCAGGAGGCACCCGACCTTCTCCTCTGCACCCAGGCGAAGGCGGTGGTCTACGGCCTTCCGGCGGCCAGGAAGGCGGGCATTCCCCGTCGTTTTGCCCTGGTGGCGGGGCTGGGCTCCATCTTCCGGGGGACGGGCCTCAAGAATGCCCTCCTCCGGCTCTTGCTGAAGCACCAATATCGCCGTGCCCTGGAGGCGGCCCAGGGGGTCTTCTTCCAGAATCCCGACGACCGGCGCTACTTTCTGGACGCCCGCCTGGTCTCCCCTGGCAAGGTGCACATGATACCCGGCAGCGGAGTGGACTTGGAGCGTTTCACCCCCCTTCCCCTACCGGAGGAACCCGTCTTCCTTCTGGTGGCCAGGCTCCTGAAGGACAAGGGGATCCAGGAATATCTCCAGGCGGCGGAGGCCCTCAAGCGGCGCCATCCCCAATGCCGCTTCCTTCTGGTCGGCCCATTCGACTCCAATCCCACCGCCCTCAAGCCGGAGGAACTGCGTCCCTACCAGGAAAAGGGCATTGTGGAATACCTGGGGGAACTGGAGGACGTGAGGCCCGCCCACGCCCAGGCCAGCATCTTCGTCCTCCCCAGTTACCACGAGGGCACCCCCATGAGCACCCTGGAGGCCATGGCCTGCGCCAGACCCGTGGTCACCACCGACGCCCCAGGCTGCCGGGAAACCGTCCAGGCGGGAGAAAACGGCCTCCTGGTCCCCCCCCGCGACCCCAAGGCCCTCCAAGCCGCCATGGAACGACTGGCCCTGGATTCCGCCTTGAGAAGGAAAATGGGCGTAGAGGGCCTACGCCTGGCCCGGGAGCGCTTCTCCTCCACCCTGGTGACCCGCCTTCTCCTGGAGGCCATGGGGGAAGCCTGACCCCCCCCGCCGCCTTCCGGGAAAAGGCAAGCAAACTCACGGAAATCTCACAATTCATTAGTTCTAATATACTCCTAATAAATAAGATATAGAAACCGCGAAAAGTCTCCTTATGGTATGGCCGTTGACCGAAGAAGGTCGTAAGCCACGGCTCCGCATCGGGCGGGGCCACAACCAAGGAGACAAGATGAACACCATCCAAAGAATCGTTTCCCTCGCTCTGGTTGCCGGAGCATCCCTGGCCCTCACCGCCGCCCCCCTCGTCCTCAACGGCGCGGGAGCCAGCTTTCCCGCCCCCGTCTACCAGCAGTGGACCAATACCTATAACGAGAGCAGCAAGGGCGTGAAGGTGAACTACCAGAGCATTGGCAGTGGCGCCGGCCTGAACCAGCTCTACAGCGAAACCGTGGATTTCGCCGGCACGGACAATCCCCTCACCGCCCAGGACCAGGAGGACAAGGGAGTCGTCCAGTTCCCCATGCTCACTGGTGGCGTGGTGGTGATTTACAACCTCCCCGGCATTCCCGACGGCGCCCTGAAGCTCACCGGCGACGCCCTGGCGAAGATTTACCTGGGGGAGATTCAATCCTGGAATGACCCCGCCCTCCAGGCCCTCAACCCCACCCTGAAGCTCCCTGCCCGGAAGATCACCGTGGTGCGCCGCGCCGACGCCAGCGGCACCAGCTTCATCTTCACCAACTACCTCAGCAAGGTCTCCCAGACCTGGAATGAGAAGGTGGGCGCGGGTTCCGCCGTCCGCTGGCCCGTGGGGCTGGGCGGCCAGAAGAACCCCGGCGTCTGCAATAACGTGGCCAAGATCCAGGGTTCCATCGGCTACACGGAATACACCTACGCCCTGGAGGCG
>JAEDNB010000245.1 GCA_016302725.1 Lentisphaeria bacterium | reverse complement strand
TGGTCACCCTGGTCTTCATCCCCGTCCTCTATTCCTTCTTCCTTAAGGAGAAACAACCATGAAGATGGTGCTTGTCGTCTACAACATTTCCGTGGAGGAGGAGGTGCAGGAGGTGCTGCAGAAGGCCCAAGTCCCCTGCTTCACCCAGTGGCCCCGCCTCCTGGGAAAGGGACTCTCCACCGGCCCCCGGATGGACACCAGTGTCTGGCCCGGCGCCAATTCCGCCTTGATGACGGTGACCGACGACGAAAAGGCGCAAAGCCTCCTGGAAGCCTTCCAGCGCCTCCGGGAGGGGGCTGCCCGCCGGGAAGGCGTCAAGGCCTTTCTCCTGAATGTGGAGGCCATGACGGGAACCCCTTGAGCCCACCACGGGTCGCAGGGGGGAACCCCGCAGGCCCACGCCCTTCACCCTCCCCCCGCGGCATGCATGCAACTCCTTCTGGCACGACATCTCTTTGACGAAGACGGGCAATGCCTCCGGGCCTTGCACGTCCTCGCCGCCGCCGCCCTCCGCAGGGGACACGGCGTCACCCTCCTCACCTCCTCCCCCCTCCCGGAACTCCCGCCGGGGGTGGAGGCCATCCTCGCCCCACCCTCCCGGCGCGCCTTCCTCCGGCGCCTGGAACTGCTGCTGCGGGAGGGGTCCGTCCCCTGGGCCTCCCTGGGCCTGGAACCCCTGCCGGGCGTGGATTGCTGCCTTCCCGGGGAACTCCTCCTCCAGCCCATCCCTCCCGGGGCGGGGGATCCGGTTGCCCTGGCCCAGGAGGGCTTCCTCCGCCGGCGCTTCCTGCAGAGGGTCTTCCGGAGCCCCTCCACCACCAAAATCTTCTTCACCGGCCCCCTCCAGGAGCGCACCCTGCTCACCGGGTATGGCGTCCCCCTGCCCCGGCTGCGGGGGCTTCCTCCCTGGATGGACGACCTTCTGCAGGAACCGGACCCCACCCCCCAGGAAGTGGCCCTGATGCGGCAGGCCTATGGATGCCAGGGCGAGGGGACCATCCTGATTCTCCAGCCCGCCGCCCAGTGGTTTCCCGGAGGGGTGGACCGTTCCCTGGAGGCCCTGGCCATCCTCCCCCCCTATCTCCGGGAGCGATGCCGTTTCCTGGTGGCCGGCCAGCCCAGCCCAAAGGGGCTCGCCCTGCTCCAGAACGCCTCCCGCGCCCTGGGATTCCCGGAGGGGCAGCTCCGCTATCTCCCCACCCTCCAGCACCGGAAATGCCTGATGATGGCGGCGGACTTGCTCCTCACCCCCGCCCGCCAGGATTTCGGAAGCCTGATGCTGGGGGACGCCCTCCAGTGCGCCCTCCCCGTCCTGTGCACCAGCGAATGCGGCCTCTCCCCCCTGGCCTCCGCCGCAGGATGCCCCGTCCTCCAGGGCCCCTTCGACCAGGAACTGCTCAATGAAACCCTGGCCTGGCTCCTCCCCTCCCTGAAACCCCTCCGACACCGCCTCCAGGAACAACGGAGACGCATGCCCGCAGGACAGCACGCCTGGGCCGAGGGAGTGCTGGAATGCCTGGAAGAACGCCCCCCCCTCCCCGCACCCCCCATGGCGATGGTCCAGGAGGCGCTGAAGGAACATCAACGCCAGGTGGAAGACAAGTCCGCCCTCAAGATGGACCGCAAGCGCAGAATCTCCCGGTGCCGCCTCTCCGACGGAACCCCCATGGTCGTCAAGGAGTTCCGGAAAACCCACTTCTGGGAGGGAAACCGACACGCCCGACGCTGCCAGGCCAGCATCGCCCGTATGCTGGGATTCACCCCCCAGGTCCGCGCCAGCGGAACCCTCCTCGGAAACGACAGCGATTTCCTCCTGATACCCGACTGCGGCACCGGAAACTTCTTCACCACCCAATACGCCAAGCGGGAAGACGCCGAAAGCCTCTACGCCGCCTGCGGCTCCCTCCTCGCCGACCTGCACCACGCGGGAATCCTCCACCTGGACGCCAAACCCGCCAATTTCGTCCTGAACCAAAACTGCCGCGAGGAATGCCCCTATCCCGTCTGCCTCGTGGACTGCGACAACGTGAGGCTCCTCCCCCTCCCCACACCCCCAAAGGCACGCCTCCGAAACCTGGCCCAGTTCATCGCCGGCACCGGAAAACTGGCGCGGGAGGACGAAACCCGGTGGCTCCAATGCCTCCGCGCCTTCCAGGAAGGATACGCCAGAAGCTCCCTCCTCCCCCCAGAACGCCTCCGGAATCTCTGGGACGCCCTCTGGGAAACCCTGGAGAGGGGAGCCCATGTGGAATACAATCTTCCCCGAAGTTGCCAGGGGGAGGACTTGAAATTCCTCCGGACACATTTACATTAACCCCCGTTTTCAAATTACTCCATGCGCCGGAGCGGGATTGGCTCCGGAACGATTGCCCTTCGGGCGGGTGTAGCATAATGGTAATGCACTGGCTTCCCAAGCCAGCTACGTGGGTT
>JAEDNB010000041.1 GCA_016302725.1 Lentisphaeria bacterium | reverse complement strand
TGCCCTGCCTGGGCCTGTGCAACGACACCAAGCTGGCCGGCGCCCCCTATGTGAAACTCAACGGCGAAATCATCGAAAAGGCCACTCCCGAGAAAATCTACGAGAAGATGCGCGCCCTCATCGCCGCGTGGGAGTAAGCCCGGGCATTCGCCCCACCAGGAGGATTCAAGACCTATGCTCGACGGCTCTGTCTATCTACGACGAGAACTGATGATCCGCTTCGTCAGGGCGTTCAACGACGGCACCCTGGAAACGGAACTGGACCGCATCCCCGTGGCCATGAGGCCCCGCCAGGGCGGCTCCAGCCGATGCTGCATCTACCACGACCGCGCCGTCATCAAATACAGGCTCATGAGCCTCCTGGGCTTCTCCTACGAGGAGGAGACGGACGAGTCCCGGACCCTGGCCTCCTACTACCGGGAGGCCTGCCGGAGGGAGGCCACCAAGGCCGACCCCGACTCCGCCAGAATCCCCCTCTCCGTCTGCGAACCGGCCTGCTCCGAATGCCCCAGCAGCCGCATCGTGGTCACCGGAAACTGCCGGGGATGCTTCTCCCGTCCCTGCATGTACAACTGCCCCAAGGAGGCCATCTCCATCGTCAACCAGACCTCCACCATTGACTACAGCAAGTGCGTCAAGTGCGGGAAATGCGTCTCCGTCTGCCCCTTCCACGCCATCGTGAAGACCACGGTGCCCTGCGAGGAGGCCTGCCCCACCGGGGCCATCCACAAGGACGAGGACGGACACACCGCCATCGACCCCCGGAAATGCATCTCCTGCGGCAACTGCTTCGCCCGATGCCCCTTCAGCGCCATCCTGGAAAAGTCCCAGATGCTGGATGTGCTGCGGGCAATCCGGGACGGGCGCAAGCTGGTGGCCATGGTCGCCCCCGCCGCCTACGCCCAGTTCGCCGGCACCATCGAACAGCTCTTCACCGCCATCTACAAACTGGGCTTCACGGATGTGATGGAGGTCGCCCTGGGGGCGGAGAAGACCACCGAACAGGAGACAAAGGAGTTCAAGGAGAGGATGAACGAAGGCGAACGGCTCATGACCACCTCCTGCTGCCCCGCCTACGTGGAACTGGTGCGGAAATTCCTCCCCGATTTCATGAAATATGTCTCCACCACCCCCAGCCCCATGGTCTTCGCCGCCGAAATCGTCCGCGCGGAACACCCCGACGCCCAGGTGGTCTTCATCGGACCCTGCGTGGCCAAGCGCATGGAGGCCATCCGGAAGGGCGTGGACTACGTCATGAGCTTCGAGGAACTGGGCGCCATGCTGGCCGGAAAGGGGATCGACGTCATCGGATGCGAACCCTGGAAGCTCCCCCGCCCCGCCATCGCCACCGCCAGGAACTTCTCCAAAAGCTGCGGCGTCACCGAGGCCGTCATCCAGGAGTCCGGAGGCTTCCAGGAAGGCTTCAAATTGGACGCCAAGGCCATCAACGGCATCGACAAGAAGACCCTCGCCATGCTCCGACTCTACGCGGCGGGAAAACTCCCCGCCAATTTCCTGGAGGTCATGTCCTGCCCGGGTGGCTGCGTCAACGGCCCCTGCTCCCTGCGGAAATAACCCCATCCCAGGACCTGCGCCGCCTCCCCCAGGGACCCACCCCCGGGAAGGCGGCTATTTTTGTTTTAAGTAGTTCATTACAAAATATTTACAAAAAACCAGCCCGCCCCTTTCCCGTGGCCGGGGGCGCGGCCTCCCCCCATCCCACCCCACAGCATTATATTCTGTCCCTTGACAATGCGCCTCCCCCGGCGCCTCCCCCTTTCCTCTTTCCCCGGGCGGCTTTTCCCCCGCCCCCTTCCATCCCTTCCCAGGAACCCGATTCCATGTCCGACATCATCACCATGACCCCCCAGGGGCTTGTCACCGGAGACCATCCCATCATTCCCTTCATCGAGGGGGACGGCATCGGCCCCGACATCTGGCGCGCAACCCAGTCCGTCGTCGACGCGGCGGTGGAGAAGGCCTACCAGGGGCGCCGTTCGCTGCAATGGAAGGAGGTGCTGGCGGGGGAGAAGGCCTACAAGGCCACCGGCTCATGGCTTCCCGACGACACCCTGGAGGCCTTCCGGAAATACCTGGTGGGCATCAAGGGCCCCCTGACCACCCCCATCGGCGGCGGAATCCGCAGCCTGAACGTGGCTATCCGACAGGCCCTGGACCTCTATGTCTGCCTCCGCCCCGTGCGCCACTTCCAGGGAGTCCCCTCCCCCGCCAAACACCCCGAACTGGTGGACATGACTATCTTCCGGGAAAACACGGAGGACATCTATGCCGGCGTGGAATTCAAGGCCGGCAGCCCGGAAGCCCAGCGCATCCTGGATTTCCTCAAGGCCGAGTTCCCGGACCGCTTCGCCCGCATCCGCTTCCCCCAGGAGTGCGGCATCGGCGTGAAGCCCGTCTCCCGGGAGGGGACCCAGCGGCTGGTTGAGGCCGCCATCGACTACGCCATCCGGGAGGACCGGGACTCCGTCACCCTGGTCCACAAGGGCAACATCATGAAATTCACCGAGGGCGCCTTCCGTGACTGGGGATACCAGGTCGCCCGGGAAAAGTACGGCGCCATGCCCGTGGGCGAAGGCCCCTGGTGCTCCTTCCCCAGCCCCCGCACCGGAAAGACCATCACCGTAAAGGATGTCATCGCCGACGCCTTCCTCCAGCAAATCCAGACCCGCCCCGCAGAATACAGCGTGGTGGCCACCCTCAACCTGAACGGCGACTACATCTCCGACGCCCTGGCGGCGGAGGTGGGCGGCATCGGCATCGCCCCCGGGGCCAACATCAACGCCCGCACAGGAGCCGCCGTCTTCGAGGCCACCCACGGCACCGCCCCCAAATACGCCAACCAGGACAAGGTGAACCCCGGAAGCCTCATCCTCTCCGCTGAACTGCTCCTGCGGCACATCGGATGGCGGGAGGCCGCGGAACTGGTGGTCCGGGGACTGGAAAAGGCCATCGCCGGAAAGACCGTCACCTACGACTTCGCCCGCCAAATGGAAGGCGCCACCCTGGTCTCCTGCTCCGAATTCGGACGGCAGATCATCCGCTCCATGTAGCCACACGCCACCCCCATGGATTTCCTTGGCATCGACATCTCCACCCCCGGGGGAGCCCGGAAGGCCCGGCTGGCCCATGCCAGGCTCCTGCGGGACTACATGGCGCAGCTCGACCGCTTCCGACGCCTCCCCGCCTGCGAGGAACTCACCGCCAGGGAACTGAAGGCCAGGGGATACGACGCGCAGTTCCTGGATTCCCTGGAGACCCTGACCTGCCTCCCCCCCCCGGGGGACGCCATCTACCAGGGGGAAGACTCCCCCTTCTCCCTCCAATACGAGGACATGATCCTCCGCATGGGCGAAGACCCCGAGGTCCTGAAAAAGGAAAGCCAGGAATACTACGACGGCCTCTCCCCGGAGGAAAAGGAGTACAACGACCTCCTGGCCGTGGCCACCACCCTCACCACCACCTTCTTCATGCTCTCCCTGGACTGGTCCCAGGTGGGCGTCATCGGAAACCTCCCCTTCTGCACCCCCAAGGGACAGCTGGAGATGCTGGGCCTGTTGAGCATGGCCTGCGGCTCCCTCAAGGCCGCCTACGACCGCATCGCCAGCCGCCTCGACGCCGCCGCCCAGGAGGAAATCAAGACGGGACGGGGACTGGCCAGGGCCGTCCACAGCCGGATGGAGGAGTGGTCCAGCCGCTACCCCCAGTACGCCGAGGCCCTGAAAACCCGGCTCGCCCTCCTCCAGCATACCCTGGAGGCCCTGGACAATCTCTCCCAACGACTGGCCCGGCTGGGCAACGAATCGCCTCTCTCCTAACCAGGAAGCCCACACCCCCATGCCCCAACCCCAGGCAATCCTCCGGGAAGGCGAACTCGCCCTGACCGGCAACTGGCGAAGGGACCAAGTGCGCCCAGACCCCAGGACGGTGCTCCAGGCCCTCCCCCGACACGCCTCACTCCTCCTCAAGGCAGGGGACCTGGAAGGATGGGACTCCACCCTCCTCGTCTTCCTGGAACGCCTCCGCCAGGAGGCCGCCGCCAGGGAGGTCGCCCTGGAGACCGGCGCCCTCCCCGAAGGACTCCGAACACTCCTGGAAATGGGGGAAAGGGGACGCGCCGCCTCCCACCGGCAGGAGGACACCCCGCCACAGGAAGCCCCCTTCCTCGCCCAATGGGGATTCTTCGCCCTGGGGCTCTGGCACACCCTCCTGGAGGTCCTCCAGTTCCTGGGGGAACTCCTCTTCGCCCTGGGACGGCTGGCTACCCTCCGCAGCGCCATGCGCCCCCAGGATCTCCGAAGGCAACTCTACGCCTGCGGCCCCGCCGCCCTCCCCATCATCGCCCTCATCAGCTTCCTCATGGGACTCGTCCTGGCCTTCGTGGGCTCCATCCCCCTCAAATGGTTCCAGGCACAGCCCTACGTGGCCAGCCTGGTGGGCATCGGCATGCTCCGCCTCATGTCCCCCGTCATGGTGGGCATCGTCATGGCCGGACGCACCGCCGCCGCCTATGCGGCGGAACTGGGCACCATGAAGGCCAACGAAGAACTGGACGCCTTCCAGACCCAGGGCGTCCCCCTCATGGACTTCCTGGTCCTCCCCCGTTTCCTGGCCATGTCCCTTATGCTCCCCCTCCTCTGCCTCTTCGCAGACCTGGTCAGCATCCTGGGCGGAATGCTGGTGGCCGTCATGGACCTGGGACTCACCCCCCATGCCTACTGGAACACCCTCGTCACCACCACACGCACCAACGACCTGGTGGTGGGCGTGCTGACCTGCGCCATCCTGGGCCTGCTGGACGCCCTCTGCGGGTGCTACCAGGGAATGCACTGCGGCAGGAACGCCGCCGCCGTGGGACGCGCCACCACCTCCGCCGTGGTCTACAGCATCGTCTGCATCGTCATCGCCACCTCCCTGATCACCGTCATCACCGTCGTGCTGAAGTACTAGCAAAAAGGCATGCCCCTGGACGACTTCCCCATTGAAGTAAGCCACCTCACCATGGCCTACGGCAGCCGGGTGGTCATGGAAGACCTCTCCTTCCAGGTGAGGCGCGGGGAGGTCTTCCTCCTCATCGGCCCGTCGGGCTGCGGGAAATCCACCCTCCTGCGCCACCTCATCGGGCTGCTCCCCCCCGCCAAAGGCACCATCCGCCTCCTGGGAAGGGAGTTCTGGGAGCTCCCGGAAGAGGAGCAGTCCGCCTTCCTCCCCCGCATCGGGGTGCTTTTCCAAAGCGGGGGCCTCTGGAGCTCCATGACCCTGGAGGAAAACCTCGCCCTCCCCCTCCAGCTCCATACCCGCCTCGACCCCGGGGAAATCCGGGAAATCTGCCGCTGCAAACTGGAACTGGTGGGACTGGCCGGGTTCCAAGACTACTACCCCGCGCAACTCTCCGGGGGAATGCAGAAACGGGCGGGCCTGGCCAGGGCAATGGTCCTCGACCCGGAAATCCTCTTCTTCGACGAACCCTCCGCCGGACTCGACCCCGTCAGCGCCAGGAACCTGGACAGGCTCATCCAGCAGCTGAGGGACTCCCTGGGAACCACCATCGTCATGGTCACCCATGACCTGGACAGCATCTTCTCCGTGGGAACCCAGGCCATCTACCTCGACCCCCGGACCCGCTCCATCCTGGGACGCGGCACCCCGCAGGAACTGCGCTCCCAGCCCCCCGCCCCGGAAATCCGGGACTTCCTGGCAGGGGGAGACCCGGAACGCCTCGCCCAAAGACCATGACCAAGCCAAAGAAAAGCGCAATGCAAGCCACGCTCCTGGGCGCCTTCGTGCTCGGCGCCGTGGCCCTGGCGACCCTGCTCCTGATGTCCATCGGCGGCAAATCCTGGGGAAGGCACTTTCTGCGCTACCGCATCTTCTTCCATTCCAGCGTGAAAGGGCTGAACGTGGGGGCCCCCGTCATGTTCCGGGGCATCTCCGTGGGCGAAGTGGAGTCCGTCAACCTGGCCTCCCCCGCGAACCTCACACCCCCTTCCGGGGAACTCCCCTCCCGCCAGGATGTGCTCCCCGTGGTGGCCACGGTGAAACTCTTCCCCGAAAAGCTGGGATTCCCCCCCCCCGCCGGATTCCTGCCCCTCCCCTCCTCCAAGGGACAGCTGGACCAGGCCAACGAATTCCTGGGGAAGATGGTCAAGGAACACCACCTCCGGGCTAGGCTGGAAACCCTCTCCCTCCTGACCGGCCAAATCTACATCTCCCTCTACATCCCCTCCCAGGCCCCCAGGGACCCCGACGGACTCGCCGAAAAACTCTGGCATGAGGGAGTCATCCCCTCACGCCTCTCCGCCCTGGACTCCATCAGCCAGAAAATCAACGGCCAGGAACTGGAAAACTCCCTGGAATCCTTCCAGAAATTCCTCCAGCAACTGGCCGCCTTCGTGGAACAGGGACGCGCCCAGAAAACCCTGGACAACCTGGAATCCACCCTCCGCAATCTCTCCCGCATGAGCGACACCCTCGCCCAGGCCCTGCCAAACACTCTCCAAACCCTGGAGGAGACAGGACAGGAGGCACGGCAGGCCCTCCGGAAAAGCCGGGAATCCCTCGCCCGGCTGCAAGGGGAAATCGCCCAAACCCTCCAGGGCGCCCGGAACACCCTGGAGGAAACCCAGGCTCTCCTCCAGGAGGGACGCCCCCGCGCCTTCGCTTCCCTCCAGAAGATGGACGACACCCTCGCCCAGGCCCAATCCACCCTCCAACGGGTCGACCTGCTCCTGGCGGAACTCCAGGAAACCGGCCCCGGCACCCCCTTGCACCCCCCCACCCGCCTGGGGGAGACCCTCCAGGAGGCCCAGATGACCATGAAGGAGCTGCGCACGCTCCTGGAAACCCTCAACCGCTTCCCCCAGGCCCTGCTGCTGGGAACCCCCTGACCCCCCCCGCAACCAGCCCAAGCCACACACACGAACAGGAGAATAAAAGATGAAAAGACGCCCCCGCCTTCTCACCCTTTTTCCCGCCTTCCTGGCCGTCCTCCTGGCTACCTCCTGCCTCACCCGCTCCCCCGAACGGCGCCTCTACCTCCTGGATCCCCTCCCCCCCGGAACCCCGGAGTTCTCCCTCTCCACGGTGGTCCTCCTGAATTCCAGGGAGATGCGGTATACCTCCCCGGAACGCCAACTGGCAAGCGCCCCCCACGGCCTCTGGGCCGATTCCCTCGACAACCTGGTTAACATCGCCATACCCAAGTCCTTGGGGAAAAGAAGAAGCTTTGCTCTCCACCTCAAGGAAGTGGTGGACCAAGGGGAAAAGGAGCATTCCCTCCTCTTCCGCGCCGTCCTCTACAAGGAAGCCGACGCCAGCCGCCCCCTGGAAATCGCCGTCCCCTACGCGTCCACCCTGGACGCCCCCGCCCTCCAGAAGGCATACTCGGAATTCCTGCGGCAGGCCGCCGCCGCCGCCCAGGAGATGGAGAAGCCCCCCGAACCCGCCCCGTGAGAGCCTGCACGCCCCTCCCCCCCTTCTTCCCCTCCATGCCCACTCTCCGCCACACTCTCCTCGGAGCCCTGGCCTGCCTCCTCGCCCTCGCCCCCAGCGCCCCTCTCCGGCTCCGCGCCCAGGAGGCCGCCCCCTTCCTCTTCCCCGAGGAGGAAGCCACCCCGCCTGTAAACGCCAACCGGAGGGCGGGGCAGGAGGCCCTCGCACAAGGGCTCTACAAGAACGCCGTGCGCTATTTCACCCTGGCCCTGAAGGACTCCAAGGAAGACGGGGAACGGGCTGAACTCTCCCTCCTCCTGGCACGCTCCCTCCTCCTGGACGGACAGCCCAAGGAGGCCCTCCGACAGGCCAACGAAACCCTCACCGCACAGCCGGCGGAAAAACACGACCCCCTCCTCCGGGACCGACTGCGCCTGGTGGCCGGACTGGCCAGCGTCAGGCTGGCCGATTTCGCCACCGCCCTCAATTTCCTCCTCCCCCTCCGGGATAGCCCACTCATGAAGGAATCCCCCGCCCAAAGGGCGCAAATCCTGGAGGCCCTCGCACAGGCATGGAATGCCGGCGGACAATGGGAGGAAACCCGAAAGACCCTCGCGGACGCACTCCCCCAATTCGACTTCGCCTCCCCGGAACGTATTGCCCTCACCTGGAGCCTCCTGGACGCCACACTGCCACAGGGACGCTGGCAGGATACCCGCTCCCTCCTGGACGAACTCGCCGCACAGCCCGCCAGCCAGGAACGGCAGGCCCTCGCCAAACTCCTCCGCCTCCGATGCGACATCGGGGAAGGCAAAATCCCCGAGGCAAACCAATACTACCACGCCAGCCAACTGAACACCCTGCTCCCCAAGGGCCCCGCCCCACAGTGGTGGGAGATCCTCTCCTCCCTCGCCCAGGAATGCCAGGCACGGGGCATGGCACAGGAAGCCGCCGCACTCTTCGGGGACGCCGCCCAGGTGGCCCCCGACCAGGCCCGCTCCCGGGAAGCCCAGGGATTCCAGGCGGAGGCCCTGGTGGCCTCGGGAAGCCTGCCGGAGGCAAAGGCAGTGCTCACCCGCCTGCATGAAGCCCTCCCCTCGGACGCCGCCGTCACCCTCCGCCTGGCCGAAGTCCGCATGGCCCTCCAGGAACGCCTGGGCGCCGCCGAACTCTTCCAAGGCGCCGCCCAGGACACCGCACTCCCCCGCCCCAGGCGCTTCCAGGCCCTCCTGAAAAGCGCCCTGTGCCTCTCCCAGGAAGGACTCTCCCGGGAGGCGGCAGAGGCCTTCCGCCAGGCGGCGGACATGGCCACCACTCCCCAGGAACAGGGGGACGCACTCCTGCGGGCGGCAAAGGAGGAGGAACGCAACCTCCGCCCCCAAGAGGCCATCCCCCTCTACTTGAAAATCGCCGACACCCTGGGCGCCGCCCTCCCCGCGGCACCGGAGGCAAGGCTGGAAGCCGCCAGGCTCCTCATGGAGGAACACCCCGCACAGGCCGTGGAACAACTCCGGAAATTCCTGGCGGAACGCCCCGCCTCCCCGCGAAGATGGGAGGCCCTCCTCGCCATCGCCACCGCCACCCCCCAGGACGACCAGGCCCTGCAGCAAATGCTCCAGGTCGCCCGGCAATGCCCCGATGCCCCCCTGGCCATACAGGCCTTCTTCGAGGCACGGGGACGGGCCCTGGCCCAAGGGGAGGCGGGAATGGAGACCGCCCTGGCCATCCTCCAGGAACTGCTGGCGAAATTCCCCGAAATGGAAGGGGAAAAACTGCGCCTGGCCAGGCACCAGTATCTCCTCCTGGGCCTCGCCCTGGAAAAACCCCAGGCCCTCTCCTGGGCACAGGATTTCCTCCAGGCCTACCCCGAGGCCGCGGAAACCCCCGAGGTCGCCATCTCCCTGGGAGACTGGCTGGCCTCCCACGGACAGTTCCCCCAGGCCATCCAGGCCTACCGGCGCCTCCGGCAACTCCCCCAGGCCCCCATCCCCCTCCGGGAAATCGCCGCCTACGAGGAGGCCTTCTGCCTCGCACAACTCCCCGACGGCGCCGACAAGGCCATGGAACTCCTCCGAAACCTCGCCGCCACCGCCAGGAAAAACCCCGCCGTCCTGGCACAGGCCGCCTTCCTCCAGGGTGACCTCCTCACCCAAGGCAACGACCCCGAAAAGGCCCTGGAACAATACAACCTGGCATACACCCAGGCAGGAAACAGCCCCCTCGGACTCGCCGCCGCCGGCAGGATGGCCGAACTCCTCTACGCCCTGGGAAAGACCGAGGAGGCCACCCCCCTGGCGGACGCCATCCTCCGAGCCCAGGGAGGAGGCGACAAACTCCTGCTGGCACGGGCAAAACTCATCCGGGCACGATGCGCCCGCAGGCAGGGGGACCTCTTCATGGCCAGGCAATACTACCACGAGATCCGCCTGGAATACGAGGCGGCACGGGGCTCCAGGCCAGGGGAGGCCGCCTCCCCCGCCGTCTACGTGGCCGCCGTCAATGAACTCCTGGAACTCCTGGACGAACAAGGGGAGACCTCCGCCGCCAACACTGTCCGACAAAGCTACGCGCAAAATCCCTCCCTGCCCGCCCTCTCCGCCCCACAGCCGCCTGCCCCCCGCGGCAAATAGCCCCCCTTCCCCACACGCCCCAATCCCCCATGAAAGCCTTCCTCCGCACCCTGATTCTTCTCGCCCTCCTCTGCCCCCTCCTCTCCCCCGCCGAGGAAATCGGCGAATCCGTCCTGGCCAAGGTGGGGGACACCGTCATCACCTCCTATGAGGTGCGCGTCGCCTCGGCGGAGGAAGAGGCGAAACTCCCCGGCACCCTCACCCAGAAGGAACGCATGGAGGCGGTGGCCGCCATCCGCCAGGAGACGCTGGAAGCCCTGATTCTCCAGGAACTGGTCTGGATGGATTTCCAGAGCCTGAAGGGAAAGATTCCCGCGGAACTGGTCCAGGAGCGCATCGACACCCTGGTCCTGAGCCAGGCCAATGCCAACGAGGAACTCTTCCGGGACAGGCTCCATGCGATGAACATGACCTACAAGGATTTCCAGGAGAAGGTGAAGCGTCAACTTGCGGTGGAGATGCTCCTCTATGACCGCACCCGCCGGAACCTCTTCGTCACCGACGGGCAAATCCAGGAATATTTCCAAAAGCACCAATCCCAGTTCGCCACCCCCCTGCGCTACCGCGTCCAGGTCATCATGCTGCCCGCCGACGGGGAAGGGCAGAAGACTTGCGGGGAACTCCAGGAAGCCCTGGCGAAGGGTGCCGATTTCGGCGAACTGGCCCGGAAGCACTCCCAGGGCCCCAACCGGGACAAGGGCGGCGACCTGGGATGGCTGGAAACCATGGCCCCCGCCCTGAAGGAGGTGGTGGAACGCCTGACCCCCGGGGAAGTGGCCCCCGCCCCCCTCGCCATGGGCAAGGACATCTACCTGGTCCGCCTGGCCGACCGGCAGGGCGGCGACTCCCCCGCCCTCACCAGGGAGGTCCAAAACGCCATCCGGAAAATCCTGGAGGACCAGCAGGCCGCCCAGAGGCTGGAGGAATACAAGAAGACCCTCTACACCAAATACCCCCTCCGAAGGTACTGAACCACTCCCCCACGCTCCCCTTCTTCCCACCGCCTATTTGAAAAACCCACGGGAGCAACTACATTACGCCCTTGTCATTTTCCGTCAACTCTTCTACTGAAAACCACCTAATTACACATTGAGGAATCTACCAGAATGGGCTCCGTGAAGAAACAGCGCCGCAGAAAGATCGCAAAGCACAAGAGGGACAAGATCCGCAAGGCGCTTCGCCACAAGAACAAGTAGTCCCCCCTGGGGGGGGAGTTTCGCGGCCCCTGCGCTCGCCTCGCCCCCCCCCGCGCCTTCTGCCTGTTCTTCCGGCCCCTGCCCCGGCACCATACTCCTTCCGGGACGGAGGCTCCCCCCAAAAACCGCTGTCGGAACCACCACTCCGATGGCGGTTTTTCTTTTTTCCGGAAGAGGGGGATGGGAACACGCCCTGGGGCGCAGGGAAGGCAACCCGTGCGGGGAAGAGGCGGGAATCCACCACCTGCCTCTTTTCCCCCTCCAGGATTCTCCCCCATCCGCCTGCCTGCCCGGGAAGGAAGGCTACATTACCCCTCTCCAGCCTCCGGATACCCTGCAGCGGGGGCGGAGGACGGGAAGCCGGTCCCCCGCAAACCACCGCCCACGCAAAACGCAGAGGGGGACGCCTCCCCTCCATGATTCCAGGCTCTCCAGCCCCAATGCCCACTCTCCGCCTCCATCCCCTCCTTCTCCTTGCCCTCCTTCTCCCCCTGCCCCATTGGGCCCGGGCCTTCCCGGCGGAGCGGAAATCCCCCCTCCCCCCGCTGCCCCCCAATCTCCAGCAGGAAAAGGAGTTCCTCTTGGACTATGCGGAACTCGCCCTGAAGGAGATGCTGGCCGAAGAACCCCGCTCACAGGAGGAACTCCAGCAGGAAGGGAAGAAAATGATGGAGCTCCTGCGCCAAAGGCCAGAGGCCACCTCCCTCCTCCATCGCCTCATCGCCCTCCGCATGGCCTGCGGGGAGGAGGGAAAGCTGCTCCAGGAACTCCAGGAACTGAACCAACGGGAAAATCCCTCCCTGCCCCTCCAATGCGCCCTCTGGGACCTGCTCCACGAACAAGACTGCCCTGAAGTGTTCCCCCTCCTGCGGAAAATGGAGGCGCACTCCCCCCATGACCCGGAAGTGCTCCTCCGAAGCATCCTCCTCCACCATGAAAAGGGCTTCCCCAAGGAAAGGGACGCCGCAATCCAAATGGCCCAGTCCCTCCCGGAGGCCAAGTCCCATCTCCCCCTCCAGGGCCTCCTGCTGAAAATCGCCGCGGAACAAAAGGACGAACCCGCCGCCCTGCAGGCCGCCCAGAACATCGCCGAAAACCCCCTCTACCCCCATTCCGCTTTCTCCCTCTTCGAGGAACTATGGGACCCCCTCTGGCAAGCCAGGATGCCACGCCCCCTCGCCCTCCTGGCGGCCCCCGTCGTCCCCCTCCTCGTGGAAATCCATGCGGAGGAAAACCAAGCCCCCGACCCCGAGGACGCCGTCTGCCAGTTCGTCTTCTATGTCTTCCTCAAGGCCAGGGACTACTCCGCCGCCAATCAACTGCTCCAACTCCACCGGGACACCATGGACACCGCCCAATGGACGCCCCTCAACAAAACGTTCCTGGAAACCCTGCGGGATGTGGAAGCGGAGGATTTCCTCCGGAAACGACTCATGCCCCCCAGGGAATTCGTGAAAATCAACATCGCACTGCTGGAATTCCAAATCGCCGCCACCCCCCTCCCCAAGAGAAACGACAACATGCTCCGGGCACTGGCGGAACAGGCCGCCTCCCTGGAGGATTACCAGCGCTGCGCCAATGCCCTCCAGCAACTCCAGGCCCCCGCCCTGAAGGATGACCTCTTCCTCCTCCAGGCACTTGTCACCCTGGAAAAGCCACGGGAGGCCCTCGCCTTGATGAGGCAAATCCAGCGCCGCCACTTCCCGCGCCTGAATGCCGAATTCTTCCTCCAAATGGCCATCCTGGAGGAGGAGACCGGACAACTGCCCGAGGCCATCCAGAATGCCCTGCTCGCCCTTAAAAGGGCCCCCCGGAACCCAGACGCGGCAAATTTCCTGGGCTATCTCTATGCCTGCCATAATTTCCGCCTGGACCAGGCGGAAGAACTCCTCCGGCAGGCCCTGGAACAGGAGCCGGACTCCCCCGCATACCTGGATTCCCTCGCCTGGCTCCGCCACCGCCAGCACCGGGACCTGGAAGCCCTCCTCCTTATGCAGAAGTCCCTCCAGGCCCTGAATGCCCCCACACGCCACGCCCCACCACAGGAAATGCGCCAGGAAATCCAAGACCACTTCTGGGAAATCCTGGAAAGCCTCCTCCCCATCCCCCCCCGCCCGGCCCCCCGTCCCCCGCCCCCCGACCTC
>JAEDNB010000040.1 GCA_016302725.1 Lentisphaeria bacterium | reverse complement strand
ACGAGACCATCATGGTCAACTCCAACCCGGAGACGGTCTCCACCGACTACGACACCGCAAACCGCCTCTACTTCGAACCCCTCACCCTGGAAGACGTCCTCAACGTCTACGAACGGGAGCAGTGCGACGGCGTCATCGTCCAATTGGGGGGGCAGACCCCCCTGAACCTGGCCACCGCCCTCAAGGAGGCCGGGGTTCGCATCCTGGGCACCCCCCCCGAGGACATCGATGCGGCGGACGACCGGGGGGTCTTCAAGGGAATCGCCGCCGCCACCGGCGTCCACCAGCCCCCCAGCGGCATGGCGCGGGATCCGGACGAGGCCTGCCAGGTAGCCTCCGCCATCGGCTACCCCGTCCTGGTGCGCCCCTCCTTTGTCCTGGGGGGGCGCGCCATGGCCATCGTCTTCCAGGAGAAGGAACTGCGGAAATACATGGGGGAGGCCGCCACGGTCTCCGAGGGCCATCCCATCCTCATCGACAAATTCCTCAACGATGCCCAGGAACTGGATGTGGACTGCCTTTCCGACGGCACGCGCACGGTGGTGGGGGCCATCATGGAGCACGTGGAGCAGGCCGGCATCCACTCGGGGGACTCCGCCTGTTCCATCCCCCCCCGGGACCTCCCCCCCCAGGTGCTGGAGGAAATCCGCAGCGAGGCCAGGAAGCTGGCCCGGGCGCTCCACGTGGTGGGGCTGATGAACATCCAGTTCGCCGTGCAGAAGGGGACGGTCTATGTCATCGAGGTCAATCCCCGCGCCTCCCGGACGGTCCCCTTCGCCAGCAAGGCCACGGGCGCCCCCCTGGCCAAGTACGCCGCCCGCTGCATGGCGGGGGAGACCCTGGAGGAACTGGGCTTCCTCCAGGAGCCCAAAATCCACTACACCGCCTTCAAGGAGGCCGTCTTCCCCTTCCCCAAATTCCCCGGGGTGGATGTGACCCTCTCCCCGGAGATGAAATCCACCGGCGAGGTGATGGGCATTGACATCGACGCCTCCGGTGCCTACCGGAAATCCCAGGACGCGGCGGGGAACCGCATCCCCGACCAGGGCGGCGTCTTCGTCTCCATCCGCGATGCAGACAAGCAGGCGGCCCTCCCCTGGCTCAAGAAACTGGCCGCCCACTCCTACCGCTTCTACGCCACGGCAGGCACCGGCGCCCTCCTCTACCAGAACGGAATCCCCTGCCAGGCGGTCTTCCGGCTGGCGGAAGGCAGGCCCAACCTCAAGGACCTCATCCTGGAGCACAAGGTCGCCTGGCTCGTCAACATCCCCGACCTCAACGACGACGGCGCCACCATGCGCTCCTACGCCATCCAGTTCGGACTCCCCATCACCACCACGGTGGCCGCCCTCCAGATGGCCGCCGAAGGAGTGGACGGCGCCGCCCTGGAAGCCGGGCGGGTGGATGTCTGCTCCCTCCAGGAATACCACAAAAAGGGCTAGGGCCAGCTCCCAGCCGCCGCCCCCTGCGCCGCCTCCCTCCCCCCATCGGGAAAGGGGCGGCGTTTTCCCTTTTCCCGGCCATGGGGGGCGGGCGCCCTCCCCTACAGGAGAAGGACCAGGGAGCCGGCCACCACCAGGAGCCCCCCCAGCACGGTCTGCCAGGTCAGGGGCTCCCCCAGCAGCGCCACGGCCAGCAGGATGGTCATGGGCACGCTCAATTTGTCCACGGGGGCGACCTTGGAGGCGCTCTCCAGTTTCAGGGCGTGGAAATAGAAGAGCCAGGAAAGTCCGGTGGCCATGCCGGAGAGGGCCACGAAGAGCCAGCTCCTGGCGGACCATTGGCGCAGCTGTCCAGTCGCCCCGGTGGCCAGCACAAGCCCCCAGGAAAAAAGGAGGATGACCGTCACCCGGACGGCGGTGGCCAGGTTGGAGTTCACCTCACGGACCCCGACCTTGCCGAGGATCGCCGTCAAGGCGGCGAAAAAGGCGGAAAGCAGGGCGCAAAGTCTCCAGTTCATCGTCATTATTTCCCCTCGCCGGCGGCAGGGGAAGGCCCATCCGCCAGGACGGCGGCGGGAGGACGGGGATATTCCGGCTTCTTACCCCGAAGGGCGGAGAAGTCCGCCAGGACGGCGTAGACCAGCACCACCAGGGCGAGCAGCGCCAGGGAGGCGTGGGGCGTATATTTCCAGGGCGTCATGTCCGTGGCATGGGCGTCCCGTTCCTGGAAGGGGGATTTCCGGGGCTTGAGGCGTCCCCAGAGCCACATTGACAGGAGGAGGAAGAGCAGGACGGAGGCCACGAAGTGGTATTCCCCCAAGGAATCCACGGCGGCGTCGAAGGGAGGCAGGAAATATCCCGCCGCAATGAAGAGCACCCCCAGGGCCAGGGCGCAGTTGGCGGCGGCGGCGGGCACCCGGCGGCTGAACATGGCGGCCAGCACCACGGCAAGGATGGGGATGAAGTATATCGCGTTCATCTTCTGGAGATAGTCGAAGATGCTGCCCGACCGCTGGAGCAAGGGGGCGATGGCCGTGGCGCAAAGGGCGATGGCCACCCCGAAGAACCGTCCTGCCCGCACCACCGTCCGGTCATCGGCGTCGCGATTGACGAGGCGGCGGTAGACATCCAGGCTGAAAAGGGTGCAGGTGCTGTTCAGGGCGGAGTTGAAACTGGAGAGGATGGCCCCCAGCAGGACGGCGGCGAAGAATCCCTTCAGGGGGGCGGGGAGGACGGCCCCCACCAGTTCGCCGTAGGCCTTGTCCGAGGCGGCCAGGCCCGTCTCGGGGTTCACGGGAATGGGAAGCATCCCCTTCATGTAGAGGGCGGCGGCCACCATCCCCGGCAGCACCAGGTAGAGGGGGCCGATGAGTTTCAGCGCCCCGGTGAGCAGAACCCCCTTCTGCCCCTCCCCCAGGGACTTCGCCCCCAGGGTCCGCTGGATGATTTGCTGGTTGGTGCACCAGTAGAAGACATTAATGCAGAGGATGCCGGTGAAGAGGGCCCCGAAGGGGGCCTCGGCGTCCGGAGCCCCCACGGAGTTCAGGCGGGAACCGCTTTCCGACACGAAGGTGCGCACACCGGCGGCAAACTCCCCCTCCCCCAGGAAGCGGAAGGAAAACCAGGTGATGAGAAAGCCTCCCACCAGGAGGCCGATGCCGTTGAGGGTGTCCGAAACCGCGCAGGAGCCCAATCCACCGAACAATGCGTAGCAGGACCCCACCAGCGACACCGCCAGCACCACCGCATACAACTGCGCCATCTCGCTCTCCAGCCCCATCAGGGAATCCAACTCCAGGATGTCCAGCATCCCCCGGGCACCCGTGTAGAGAATCGTAGGCAGCAAAATCAACATGTAGGCCGCCAGGAAAAGCAGGTTGCACAGCAACCCCGTGGACTCCCCGAAACGGTAGCGCAGATACTCCGGCACCGTGGTGATCCCCGCACGGAGGAACCGGGGCAAAAACCAAAGCGCCATCAAGACCAGCGCCACCACCGCCACAACCTCCCAGGCTATCACGCTAACCCCCTCCTTGAAGGCAGAGCCGTTCAACCCCACCATCTGCTCCGTCGACAGGTTCGTCAACAGCAAAGACCCCGCAATGAAGGGAAAGGTCAGGCTCCGCCCCGCCAGAAAAAAACCATCCTGGCTCCCATGCTCACGCTTCCGCACAATCCACCACGTCGCCACAGCCACCAGGACGGTGAAAAACAAAAAGGAAAAAACCGTCAGCCAAAACATGGAAATACCTCTCCCAAGGGAAAAAGACACGACCACAGCACGGAAAAACGGCCGCAAGGACCGCCGCTAAATGTAACACCACACCGCACGCCCATAAAATTTCCCCGCACCCGTTGGCAAATCGAAAAATAAATGATACATTTATTTATGTGACGGGACGATGTCCCGGTTTTCGGATTACAGTACAACCATTTCCCCGCAAGGGCCATTGTGCAGCGAGGGCCTTCTGGTGGGGCAAGTCAACCCAGAGAATAGAGGAGAGAAACCATGGAATTGAAAGGAAGCAAGACCGCCGCGAACCTGGCCTACGCCTTTGCGGGGGAGTCCCAGGCCCGGAACAAGTACGACTACTTTGCCTCCAAGGCGAAGAAGGAAGGCTTTGAGCAGATAGCGGCGCTTTTCCAGGAGACTGCGGCCAATGAGAAGGAGCACGCCAAGCTGTGGTTCAAGCACCTGGGCGGCATTGGCACCACCCAGGAGAACCTGTTGGCGGCCGCCGCTGGCGAGCACGAGGAGTGGACGCAGATGTACAAGGAATTTGCGGAGGTTGCCCGTCAGGAGGGATTCGAGGCCATTGCCCGTCAGTTCGAGGGTGTGGCGGCCATTGAGAAGCATCACGAGGAGCGTTACCGCAAGCTTCTGGCGAACCTGGAGAGCGGCGAAGTCTGGGAGCGTGTCGGCGAAAACCGCTGGCAGTGCCGGAACTGCGGCCATGTGTACATTGGGGAGAAGGCCCCCGAGGTCTGCCCCGTCTGCTTCCACCCCAAGGCCTACTTCCAGGTGGAGGCCGAGAACTACTAGCCCGCAAGGGCGGGGGCGTCCTCCTTTTGGGGGACTCCCCTCCCCTTGCCGGCCCTCTCCATGCACGGGGGAGGGGCGGCAGGGGGCGACCAGGATGCCCACAACCCCCGCCTCCGTGCAGGGCGGATTTCCAGGAGGAGATTTTCCATGCGTTCCCTAGCGACCTTTGACATCCAATACGCCCATCGCTTCTACCGTTTCCAGGGCGAGGCCCAGTACCTTCACGGCCACACCGGCGTCCTGACCATCGAGGTGGAGGACACCGTGAACCCCGGCGTGAACATGGTCTTCCCCTGCAATGAAATCCAGAAAGTGGCCTGGTCCGTGCTCAAGAACTTCGACCACGCCCTCGTCCTCCGGGAGGACGACCCCCTCCTGCCCGCCATCCTGGGTGTCTACGAAAAGCAGGGCATCCGCGACGGCGCCCCCACCAACACCATGAAGGGCGAAGCCTTCCAGAATGAACTCTGCAGGGCCTATCCTGAATGCCGCCTGGTGGTCACCAAGGAGACCATGACCGTGGAAGGCATGATCAAGATGGTCCATGCCCTCCTCAAGGACAAACTGAACATCGCCAAAATCACCTTCACCAGCGGAGTCAACGCCGCCAGCCAGGAGTTCACCCCCGCCGGCACCGTGGACCGCTGCCCTCTCTGCGGCATCGCCCTGGATGAAAACGGGGTCTGCCCCAAGTGCGGATACCGCAAACGCTAACCCTCTTCCCCCGGGCAGCCAGGGGAGTCCAGGGGGAGAAACTGGCGGAGAGAGCCCTTCCCTCCGCCGGGGCGCCCCCTCCCATGCCGCCATCCAAGGCACCTGCGCCAGGATGGCGGATTTTTGGTTTTTCCGCCTAGCCCTGAAATTGGTCACAGTCTCATGAAAATCCTCCTTCCCGTCTCCCTTGCCGTTTGCGCCTCCACCTTCCTGGGGTGCATGCTGGGGATTTTGGTGCGGCGCATTCCCCATCGCTTCCACGACATTGTCATGGGCTTCGCGGCGGGGGTTATGCTGACGGCGGCCATGGCGGGACTGCTTCTTCCCGCCTTTTCCGCCCCCCATGGCCTTTTCATGGCGTTGCCGGGGACGATTCTCGGCGGATTCCTGGTCAGCGGACTGGACCGGATTGTCCCCCATCTGCACCGCCTTGCGGGGGTGGAGCAGGAAGAGCATAGCCACAACCAGGGAGTGGGAAAGGTGCTCCTTTTCGTCTCCGCCATTGCCCTCCACAAGATTCCCGAGGGGCTGGCCACGGGCGTCTCCTTCGGCACGGGGGAACTGGGGGAGGTGCTGACGGTGGCCGGCTCCATCTGCCTGCAGAACATCCCCGAGGCCGTGGTGATGGTCGCCCCCCTCTTTGCCATCGGGGTGGCGACCCGGAGAATCCTGGGCATTGCCCTGGGCATCGGCCTGGCCAGCATGGCCTGCGTCTTCGGCGGCTACGCCCTGGTCTCCCTCTTCTCCGCCATCGCCCCCCTCCTCCTGGCCATTGCGGGAGGAGCCATGCTCTACGTCATCAGCGACGAGATGATTCCCGAGACCCATGCCCACGGCTACGAAAAGGAGGCCACCTTCGCCTTGATGGGGGGCACCCTCCTGGTCCTCGCCCTGCAATCCCTCCTGGCTGCCTAGCCAGACGCCGGAGACCACGAAGACAAGCCCCGCACGGGGGGCGCGCTTCGCGCAACCCGGCCGGGCACAGGGGAAGGTCCATGCCGCCCATGAGCCTGCCCGGGCTGATTGCCTCCGGTTCAATCCCAAAGAATACGGGCAATGGACTCCAACGGGAATCTGGATTTCAACTGGCCAAAGTAAAAAAACAAGGCGGCCCATGCTGGCATAGGCGCCCTTCCCGCGCCGGCCTGCAAGGCGGCAGCGCCGCCGCCCTCTTCCCGTCCTGCGGGGCGCCTTCGCGCGGGGGAGGGGGGCTTATATTCTGTTCCTTGCCGATCCTTTTCCCATCGTAGGGAATGCACCAGGCGAAGACCATCCCCCGGGGGAGGGGACGCCTGCCCGCCTCTGCCTTGTTGTCAGCCTATTTTCCCCTTTTCCCCTTTTGCGCAATGGGGGAGCCCCCTTTCCCCCAAAACCACGGCCATGTCGTCTACCCTGGAAAAGCCCGAGAAGCACCTGCTGGTGCTTGGCGTCACCGGCTCCATAGCCGCCTTCAAGGCGGCGGAATTGACCAGCCTTCTTCGGCAGCGGGGGGTCCAGGTGCGGGTCATCATGACCGAAAGCGCCACCCACCTTGTGGCCCCCCAGACCTTCCTCACCCTTTCCCAGGCCCCGGTGACCCTGTCCCTGTGGGACGCCCCCTCCTGGCAGCCCCGACACATCGCCCTGGCCCTGGAAACCCGCCTCCTCCTCATCGCCCCCGCCACCGCCAATATCCTGGCGAAAATGGCCCGCGGCATCGCCGACGACTCCCTCTCCACCTTCTATCTCTCCCACGAGGGGCCGGTGATTGTGGCCCCCGCCATGAACCCGCGAATGTGGCGACACCCCGCCACCCGGGAAAACTGCCGCATCCTCCAGGAGCGGGGCGTCCGCTTCGTGGGCCCGGCCTGCGGCCATGTCGCCTGCGGCGAGGAAGGCGAAGGCAGGATGGCCCCCGTGGAGGATATCCTGGATGCCGCCCTGGAGGCCATGCGCCCATGAGCCCCGCCTCCCCCTGCCTCCGCCTCCCCACCCCCGTCCTGCCCCAGGAAGAACCCCGCCCCGCCTTCTTCCTGGACAGGGACGACACCCTGATTCCCGATGTGCCCTACCTGCGGGACCCCGCCGGAGTGCGCCTCTTCCCCCGCAGCGCCGCCGCCCTGCGCCTTCTCCGGAAGGCGGGCTACCGCCTGCTCCTCCTGAGCAACCAATCCGGCGTGGGGCGGGGCCTCATCCGCCCGGAGGAACTCCGGGCGGTCCACCGCCGCCTCCAGGAACTGCTCCAGGAAGAGGGCGTGGCCCTGGACGGCGCCTATTTCTGCCCCCATGCCCCGGAGGAACAGTGCCTCTGCCGAAAGCCCGCCCCCGGCCTGCTCCAGGCCGCCCTGGAGGACTTTCCCACCCTCCTGGAGGCCTCCGCCCTGGCAGGCGACCGCTCCGCCGACATCCTGCTGGCGCACAATGCCGGGATTCCCGCCATCCAAATCCGACGGGAGGGGGCGCCCCGCCTTCCCCAGGCGGATTTCCTGGCCGATGACCTCTGGGAGGCGGCCCAATGGCTCCTGAACCGCCCCCGCCGGGAGGGCCGCCCATGACCCCCCATTGGCTCCATCTCCTGCATACCTGGGCAAGCCAGGGAACGGAAAAGAACGCCCTCCCCTCCCAGGTCTTCCTCCACACCCCCGCCATGCTCTCCATCGCGGCGGCATGGCTCCTGCAAAAGTGGCAGGGAAAGCCCTTCCTCCTGGCCGTCAGCGACACCTCCACCCTGGAAAGCCTCTCCTCCAGCCTGGCCACCCACCTGGCCCTCCTGGGGGACCCGCGCCCCGTGGTGCCCATCCCCCAGGTCTCCCTGGGGCGGCACCAGTGGATTCCCGAGAACGAAGCCAGCCGAAGCGCCGCCCTGCAGGAGGCCCTCTCGGGACGCCCCGCCGTCTTCCTGGCCACCGCCCAGACCCTCCTCTCCCGCACCATCTCCCCAAAGGCCTTCGCCCAAAGGACCTTCTCCCTCCACCTCCACCAGGCCATCTCCCCCGAGGAACTCGCCCAAAGACTGGTGGACCTGGACTACGACAACGAATACCAGGTCTCCTCCCCCGGGGAATTCTCCCGCCGGGGAGGCATCCTGGACATCTTCTCCCCCCTCTACGCCGACCCCGTCCGCCTGGAATTCTGGGGAGATGAAATCGACTCCATGCGCTTCTTCTCCGCCTCCACCCAGCGCTCCCTGGAGGAAATCCCCTCCCTCCAGGTGCCCCCCAGGGGAACCGCCATGATGGAAGACCAGGAGGAGGAAACCCGCGTCCACCAATACTTCCCCCCCGACAAGGTCCCCATGGCCCTGGCGCTGCCCGGCACCATCGAAGACCACCTGGACAATTTCGGGGAAGGGGACTCACAGCTGGCAGAGTGGCAGGAACTGGTCTCCCGGCCGGGGTTCCTGACACGCCTGGAAGTCCCTCCCCTCCTGGACGAAACCCGACGGGCCTGCATGGGACGTCCTGAACTGGACGTGCTCCCCCTGGAGGAGGAGCTGCTCTCCCCTCTGGAAAGGGACGGCGCCCCCCAGGACTCCCCCGGCGGCAAGGGCATCGCCCTCTGGCACTGGGACCAACTGAAGAAAAGCCTCCGGCGCTGGCACCAGGAGGGCTACTGCCTGGTAGCCTGTTGCAACGGGGAGGGGGAGCGGGACCGCCTCAAGGAAATGCTGGAGCAGGACCCCAGCACCCGGAACCTGCCCATCTCCCTGGAACACCGGGAATTGCCCCAGGGACTCCTCTTCCCCGCGCAAAAGCTGGCCCTCCTTAGCGACCAGGAACTCTTCGGGCGAAGCCAGGTCACCCGGCGCCACCGCCAGGTGGACTACCACTACGAAAACGCCGGCCCCCAGGAGTTCCTGGAACTGGAGGAGGGAGCCCTGGCGGTCCATCTGAACCACGGAATCTGCCGCTTCCGGGGCATCCATGTCCTGGAAACCGACGGGGAGAGGCTGGAGGCCATTGAACTGGAGTTCGCCGACGACGCAAAACTCTACGTCCCCCTGGAACAGGCCTCCCTGGTGAGCCGCTACGTGGGCAGCGGAAAGACCGAACCCGCCCTCGCCCGGCTGGGCACCTCCCTCTGGGCGCGGCGCAAGGAGGAGGCGGAACATGCCGCCTGGGACCTGGCGGCGGAGCTGCTCCGCCTGGAGGCCATGCGGGCTTCCTCCGAAGGCAGCCAGTTCCATGCCATCCCCGACTGGGAACGCTCCTTCGCCGCCTCCTTCCCCTACACCCTGACCCCCGACCAGCAGGAAGCCATCCAGGCCTGCTTCCAGGACATGGAGTCCCCCAAGCCCATGGACCGCCTCCTCTGCGGAGACGTGGGATACGGCAAGACCGAGGTGGCCATGCGGGTGGCCTTCCGGGCGGTCATGAACGGAAAGCAGGTGGCCATCCTGGTGCCCACCACCGTCCTGGCCCAGCAACACTACCAGAACTTCGCGGCACGCTTCCGGGAATTCCCCGTCCGCGTGGAGGTGCTCAGCCGACTCCGCTCCCCCCGGGACCAGCGCAAGACCCTCCAGGACCTGGCCGAGGGAAAGGTGGACATCATCATCGGCACCCACCGGCTCATCTCCCAGGATGTCCGCATCCCCCGGCTGGGACTCCTCATCATCGACGAGGAACAGCGCTTCGGCGTGAAGCACAAGCAAAAGCTCAAGGCACTGCGCGCCTCCCTGGACATCCTGACCATGTCCGCCACCCCCATCCCCAGGACGCTCTACATGAGCCTCTCCGGGCTGCGGAACCTCTCCACCATCATGACCGCCCCCACCAACCGCCTGGCGGTGCGCACCGTGGTGGCCAACTACGACAAGGAACTGATCCGCACCGCCATCCAGAAGGAACTGGAGCGGGGCGGCCAGGTCTACTTCCTCCACAACCGGGTGCGCACCATCGAGGCCATCCGGGACCTCCTCCAGGCCCTGGTCCCCCAGGCGACCTTCGCCGTGGGCCATGGCAAGATGGAGCCGGAGGCCCTGGAGGAGGTCATGACCCGCTTTGTCATGGGCAAGGTGGACGTGCTGGTCTCCACCACCATCATCGAAAGCGGCATCGACATCCCCAACGCCAACACCATCATCGTGGACCGGGCCGACAAGTTCGGGCTTTCGGAGCTCTACCAACTGCGGGGGCGGGTGGGGCGGAACTACCAGCAGGCCTACGCCTATATGCTGCTGCCCCCCATGGGGGAACTGCCCGCCAACGCCCGGGAGCGCATGGGCGCCATCCGGCGCTTCACCCACCTGGGGGCGGGCTTCCGCCTGGCCATGAAGGACCTGGAAATCCGGGGCGCCGGCAACCTCCTGGGGCAGGAGCAATCCGGCCACATCGCCGCCGTGGGCTTTGAGTTGTACTGCCAGCTCCTGAAGGATTGCGTGGCCAAGCTCCAGAAGCAGCCCGGGCTGCTGAAGCGCTCCCTGGAGGTGACCCTGGACATGGTCTGCAACTCCCTCACCCCCGTCCCCGGCAAGGCCCTGGCCTGCATCCCCCGGGAGTACATCACCGAGGAGGACATGCGCATCCTCGCCTACCGGCGGCTCCAATCGCTGCTCTCCCCCGAAGAGGTGGAGGCCTACGGGGAGGAGCTGAAGGACCGTTTCGGCCCCCTCCCCCAGGCGGTGCAGAACCTCCTGGCCAAATACCGCATCGAGACCACGGCGCGGCAGCGGGGGCTGGTGAGGCTCTCCGTGGAACGGGGGCGCGTGGTGGCCGAGACCCCCAGGGGCCTCTACCGCCTCCATGGGCAAATCCCCCTCCTCCTCTCCCGCACCCCCCAGAAGCAGCTCCTGGAAGTGGAGGAACTGCTGAAGGCCATGCCCCCCTTCGAACAACCCCCCAGGCGCCACCCCTGACCTCCCCCCCCCATGATGCTCCTTCTTCCCGAAACCGACCCCCGCGCCCTGGACGCCGCCCGGAAATGCCTGCTGGACGGAGGCGTCCTGGCCCTGGCCACGGAAACCGTCTACGGCCTGCTGGCCCGGTGGGATTGCCCGGAGGCGAGGGAACGCCTCTACGCCATGAAGCACCGCCCGGCGGAGAAGCGCCTCCAGATGCTGGCCCCCTCCCTGGAGGCCGCCGTGAAGGCGGGGGTGGAAAGCAGCCCCGCCCTGGAGGCCATCGCCCGCCGCTTCTGGCCCGGCCCCCTCACCGTGGTGGCCCCCGGCCGCCTGGGCCAAGACACCATCGGACTGCGCATCCCCCGCCATCCCTTCCTCCTCCGCCTGATGGAGGCCTCAGGCTGCGTCTGCGCCGCCACAAGCGCAAACCTCTCCGGGACCCCCCCCGCCATACGCCTGGAAGACGCCCTGGCGGGGCTGGCCTCCCCCCCGGACCTGGCCCTGGACGGCGGCGTCATCACCATCACCGGAGGCACCGCCTCCACCGTGGTCTCCCTGGCCGCCCACCCACCCGCCCTCCTCCGCCAGGGGGCCGTCTCCCTGGCGGAAATCCTGCAGGCCCTCCCCCCCTCTTCCCAACGCCCCTAATCCACACAAAACCAGCCCCATGCTCTGCCAAAACCATTTCCAAATCCTTCCCCCTGCCGCCGTCTCCCTCCAAGGGGAACTGGGCAAGGCCGCCCACCTCTGCCGTGAAAACTTCCTGAAGCGGGTGAACTGGCGCGGGCTGGTCCAGCCCTTCCGGGACCGCCCGGAGACCACCACCTGGAGAAGCGAGTTCTGGGGCAAGATGATCCGGGGGGCAATCCTCATGGCCTACGCCACCCAGGACCAGGAACTGAAGGAGACCATCCGGGACTCCGTCTACGACATCCTCTCCACCCAGGACGCAAACGGGTGCATCTCCACCGTCGCCCCGGAAAAGCAGCCGGGAAGCTGGGACATGTGGGGCCGGAAATATGTCCTCATGGGACTGACCCGCTACTGCCAGTACCTGGACCGCGACCCCAAGGTCATCCAGGCCTGCGCCAGGATGACCGACCACATCATCTCCCAAATCGGCCCCGGCGCCCCCGCCTCCCCCGTCGCCGTGGGATGTCACAACGGCCTGGCCACCTGCTCCATGCTGGGCGCCATCGTCCGCGTCTACCGCCTCACCCAGGACCCCAGGCACCTGGAATTCGCCAAGTTCATCGCCCGCACCGGGTGCTCCACAGACGGCGACATCTTCCAGGGCGTCCTGGAGGGAAAGACCCCCGCCGAACTGGGGAACGGAAAGGCCTATGAAATGACCAGCTGCTTCCAGGGACTGGGGGAACTCTGCCTGGAAACCGACGACTTCCCCCAAACCCTCCAGGTCCTCACCCAATACTACCACGGCGTCCGGGACCGGGAAATCCTGTGCACCGGCGTGGGCGGCGGCAAGGACACCTGGGGCGAATTCTGGTACGACATGGCCCTCCGCCAGAACATCAAGGACCCCAAGGCCACCGGCGCCATGGGGGAAACCTGCATCACCGTCACCTGGCTCCACTACCTGGAACGCATGCTCCAGCTCACCGGAGACGCCAGGGTCTTCGACCAGTGCGAACTGGCCTTCTACAACGCCCTCCTGGGCGCCATGACCATCGACGGCACCAATTTCACCCACCGGAACCCCACCCCCCTGGCGGGAGGCGCCTACAAAATCGCCGCCCCCGACCAGATGCTGCTGGGCTTCAACCGCCCCTTCCATGGCATGGACTGCTGCCGCGCCCAGGGGCCGGAGGGGCTGGCCCTGGCCCCCATGCTGGCCGTCATGGCCCAGGATGGCGCCCCCGTCTTCAACCTCTATGAGGACATGGAGGTGCGCCTCCAGGGCGTCACCTACACCGTCACCGGCGGATGGCCCTTCGCCGGCGACCGGGTGAAAATCGCCCTCTCCATAGACGCCCCCAGGAAGATGACCCTCCGCTTCCGCGTCCCCGAACGGGATTCCGGGACCGACTTCCTCCAGGTCAATGGGCAGGCCGTCCCCACCCGTCCCGGCGAATACGCCGCCGTGGAACGGGAATGGAAGAACGCAGACCAGGTGGAGCTCCACTTCGACCAGGCCCTGCGCAAACGTTTCCTCCCCACCACCCCCAATACCTTCTGCTACATGAAGGGCCCCGTGGTCCTGGCCGAGGACGGACGCCTCAACAGCTACCACGGCGACACCGGCAGCTACCGCATCGCCATCCCCATGGAGGAGGGGAAATACCTCTGCGACTACGCCTCCGCCGGCGCAGAATTCCTGGAAGTCCACCGCCTCCAGGTGGTCTTCCCCTAAAAACCGCCCGCCTCTCTCCCGGCCGGCGGCCTTCGGACTGCCGGCCCTTTCTTTCCCCCC
>JAEDNB010000244.1 GCA_016302725.1 Lentisphaeria bacterium | reverse complement strand
CCTCCCCCTCCCATGAAACCAGGTCTCTTCATCACCTTCGAAGGCGCCGACAAGGCGGGAAAATCCACCCAAATCCTCCAACTGGAAAAACGACTCCTGGCCTCGGGCAGGCCCGTCCTGCGAACCCGGGAACCCGGGGGGACCCCACTGGGAGAGGAACTCCGAAACCTCGTCATGCAGTGCCGGAAGGAACGCATCGCCGATGAAACGGAACTCCTCCTCTTCGCCGCCAGCCGCGCACAACTCCTCCGGGAAACCATCTGGCCAGCCCTCCAGGAAGGAAAGACCGTCCTCTGTGACCGCTTCGCAGACTCCACCACCGCCTACCAGGGCTACGCCAGGGGAATGGACATGGATTTCCTGGAAAGGCTCCACGGCTTCACCGTGGACAACCGATGGCCAGACCTCACATTCCTCCTGGACCTCCCCGTGGAAGAGGGCTTCCGCAGGCTCCGGCAGGTCCTCCAGGAAACCGCCGCCCCAGGAGACCGCTTCGAGGAGGAGGGACGACTCTTCCACCAGCGGGTGCGGGAGGGCTTCCTCCAAGTGGCCCGAAAATTCCCCGGACGATTTGTCGTGCTGGATGCCATGCGCCCCGCGGATGAACTCTCCCAGGAAATCTGGGCTTGCGTCGAAAGGAGATGGAAGGCATGACCCCCACGCCGGAATCCCAGGCCACCCCCCAGGACTGGAAGGAACTCTTCCCCAAGCAGGCCGCCGCCCTGGAAGCCGCCAACGCCCACCACAGAAGGGGACAGGCCTATCTCCTGGTGGGGAATTCCACGGAGGAAATGCTCGTCTTCGCCAGGGGATGGGCAAAGACCGCCGCGTGCCTCACCCCCTCCCCCCAGGGCGCCGCCTGCGGACACTGCAGAAACTGCCGCCTCTTCCAGGCAGGGACTTACACGGAACTCATCACCCTCTCCCCGGAATCCAAAATCTCCAATATCCGCGTGGAAAGCCTGCGGGAATTCAACCGGCAGATGGCCCTGACCGTCCCCGATGGACTGCTTAAATTCGGCATCATCACGGCGGCGGAGGCCATGATGGAAGAGGCCGCCAACGCCTTCCTGAAGACCCTGGAGGAACCCTCCGACCGGGTCATGTTCCTCCTGCTCACCACACAGCCCCACAGGCTCCTCCCCACCATCCGCTCCCGCTGCCAGACCCTCCTCCTCCCCTCCCTGCGCCGAAACTACCTCCAGCTGGTCCCCGGGGAATTCCTGGAAATCCTGTCCAGGCTCCACCGCGGGGCCGGCGCCAAGGTCGCCCTCACCGCCTCCCGGGAAATCGGAAGCCTCTTCCTTGCCCTTAAAAAGGAGGCCGGCGCACATCTCCAAGGCAGCGGGGACAAGGAACTGGATGAACTGGCGAAAAAGGACAAGGCGCTGCGGGAAAAACTCAAAACCCTACAGGAGGCAAGAACCGCCACCGAATACGCCCGACAAAGGGCAAACTACCTGGAAACCATCCAGACCTGGTTCCACCAGCGCTATCTCATCGCTGCAAAGGTGCCCCGGGAACGGCTCCCACACCAGGAACTCCTCCCCTTCATGGACAAGGGAATGCCCCCGGCCACCCTCCTGGAGGCGGAAGAAGACCTGAAAACTGTGGAACGGTTCCGGAAAGCCATCCTCGCACAGGTCGCCGAAGAACTCTGCCTGGACGCCTTCACCCTCCCCGTCTGCGAAATCCCCCCCAGGCCCACCACCCTGTAACCCCCGGAAATCCTCCCTCCCGCAAATGGCGATTTCCCTGGGGGCAACTAAATTAACGCACCTTTCCGCGGAGAGATGCCGGAGTGGCCGAACGGGGCGGTCTCGAAAACCGCTGGCCTGGCAACAGGCCCGGGGGTTCAAATCCCTCTCTCTCCGCCAGTTATAACTTTTTATTGGATGTTCTGACTTGGCATTTTGTCCCCGTTTTTGAAAGGGAAAAGTCTACCAATGCCATCCTCCAAAGAGCCGGATCCCGGCCCAGGCGGCCCAGGCCTTGGTTGCGGGGTATCCTGAGGCGATGAGCTGACGCCGATACCAGGCATCCGCCTCTGCCCGGGAGACGACCTTGGAGGTATAGAGCCAGTCGTGGGCCACGGAGGCGGCCAGGGTGCGTCCATCCACGGGTGGGCCTATCCAGCGCCAGAAGAAGCGGGGGACGCTCATGCCGTCCGATTGGAATCCCCTCGGAATGGTGGTGGCGATGCCGAAAGGGCCCAGGCTCACGGCCTTGGTTGTCATCAGGATCAGGAGGCCGTCTCTGGGGTATGTGCGGCAGGGGATGACAAGGCTCATTTATGGGTAGGCCAGGTTATGAGTGGTTGTTTCCGAAAAGGAAATGACCACTCCGCGGGATTCATTTCTTCATGAGGGCCAGGATGGCCAGGCATAGAGTGGCGGCGTTGAGGGCGCTGGCGGCCGCCCTCAGCCTCCCCTTGACCTGCTCCCTGGAGAGGCTGGA
>JAEDNB010000243.1 GCA_016302725.1 Lentisphaeria bacterium | reverse complement strand
GGGGCTTCGGGTTCCTGCCTGCCCTTTTCGGGTTTCAGGGGCAGGGGGACATTCACGGCGGCCTCCAGCTGTTCGAAAGGCGTCCAAGTCCAGGTATGGGTGCATCCCCCGATGCGGCAAGGCACCTCCATGGGCTTGAGGAGATTGAATTTTGCCAGGCAGGAGGGGCACATCCTGCGGGGGGGATTCTCCACCTTCTTTCCCTCCTTGAGCCACTCCAGCTGCTGTGTGCGGCTCCACAGGATTTCATTCTTGCACCCTTTCACGCGGCAGGGGAGTTGTTTGTCCTGCAAGGTATTCCACAGGGCGAAGCACTCTGGGCAGAGCCGTTTTGGGGGGCGCTTGTCCCGGGACTCCACCTGCATTTTCGCGGTCCAGGTCCAGGTGTTCTTGCATCCCTTCACGCGGCAGGGCACCTGCTGGTCTTTTTTTCCCTTTCCCTCTTCGCTGCAGGCCTGGCACAGGCGACGGGGGGGAGTGTCGAAGCCCCTCACATGGGACTCCAACTGCTGGAAGCGGGTCCAGGTCCAGGTGTTCTTGCACCCGGGGCGGGAGCAAGGCACCTGCTTGTCCTCCGCCGCAGCGTAGAACTGGTGGCAGGAGTCGCACATCTTCCCGCCCTCGTTCCGGCCTCCCTGGGCCTTTCCGAAGAGGGCGCGTTCCTGGGAGACCGTCACCATATTCTTGCATCCCCGCACACGGCAGGGCTGCTCTGTTCCCGTCTGCTTGAAAAAATCGCCCAGACTGCCTAAATTTCCAAAATTGGTGCCCACAAGAGGAATCTCCCAGGTATATATGAAGTCAGCGGCTCCAGGAGGGCGTGGTTCCAGGGACGGGAGGGAAATCCCGCCCCTGGCGGGCCCGGAAAAGCCGGGGAATGCAATGCGGCGCCCGGAAGGCCATTCCGCAATCCCCGTAAAGTTAAATCACTTATGGCGCTTTTCCAACGGGAACCCAGGGATTTTCCCGGGAAAAGCGACCTCGCCTTCCAGGGAAGGCCCGCCGGAAACGGGGGGAGGACTCCCCCGAACCCCGCCGTCGGCGATTCCCGGGAAGGACCGTCTAATGTCCGGCAATGCCCTGGGCCAGCTCCCGGACGAAGGCGGCGGCAGTATCCAGCCCCTCTTCCAGGGCGCGGACAAATCCGGATCCGGTGATGACCCCGTCCGCCTGCGCGGCGGCCTCCCGTGCGGTCTCCCGGGAGGCGATGCCGAATCCGGAGGCCACGGGGAGGGAGGTGAGGGACTTCACCTGCTGCATCAACTGGGGGAAATCCTGGGGGAGTCCCTTTCGTGCGCCGGTGACCCCGGCCACGTTGATGTAGTAGACAAAGCCCGTCATGCCCCGGCAGATTTCCTTTGTCCGCTGGGGCGGGGTCAGGGGAGAGACCAGGGGGATGAGGTGGATGCCGCACTGGCGGCAGGGGGAAAGGAGTTCCTCCCGTTCCTCCAGGGGCAGGTCCACAGGCAGGATGGCATCCACCCCGATTTCCGCCAATTTGCGGCAGAGGCGTTCCAGGCCGTATTGGAGCATGGGGTTCATGTAGCTGAAAAGGACCAGGCCCACCTGGGGATGGCGGCGCCGCAGTTCCGCCGCCTCCTCCAGCACCTGCTCCAGGGAAACGCCCTGCTCCGCCGCCCGCTGGGAGGCGTTGGCCACCACCGGGCCGTCCGCCATGGGGTCGGAGAAGGGGACGCCCAGTTCCAGGATGTCGGCCCCGTTCTGGATGGCCGCCTCCAGCCCCTCCCGGCTTCTCTCCAAAGAGGGATATCCCACGGTGGCGAAGACCACAAGGGGCTTGCCCTTGCGGAAAATGCTAGCGATTCTGTCCATGTTTCTCCTTGTAGTTCCTGATGTTGTCCATGTCCTTGTCTCCCCGGCCAGAGAGGTTGACCACCACAATCTGGCTGGGCGCCATCGCCGCGGCATCCTTCATCCCCTGGGCCACGGCATGGGCGCTCTCCAGGGCGGGGATGATGCCCTCCAGGCGGCAGAGCGCGTCAAAGGCGTCGATGGCCTCCTGGTCCTCGATGACGGCATAGTGGGCGCGCCCGGAATCGGCGAGGTAGCAATGTTCCGGCCCCACCCCCGTGTAGTCCAATCCGGCGGAGACGGAGTGCGTGTCCCGGATCTGGCCCTTGTCGTCCTGGAGGAAATAGGCCTTCATTCCGTGGAGGATTCCCACCTTCCCCCCGTTGATGCTGGCTGCGTGCATGCCCGTCGACAGCCCCAGCCCCCCCGCCTCGGCGCCCACCAGTTTCACCTGGGGGTCGTCCTCGAAGCCGGCGAAGATTCCGATGGCGTTGCTGCCGCCGCCCACGCAGGCGACCACCTCGTCGGGGAGCCTGCCGCACTGTTCCAGGCACTGGCGGCGGGCCTCCTTGCCGATGACGGACTGGAATTGCTTGACCAGCATGGGGTAGGGATAGGGGCCGGCGGCGGTGCCGATGAGGTAGAAGGTATCCTGGCTGGTGGCGGTCCA
>JAEDNB010000242.1 GCA_016302725.1 Lentisphaeria bacterium | reverse complement strand
GGAAGCCCTCAAAAACTACGAGTCCACCTATGGCGTCCTCCCCTTGAAATGCCTGGGCGCCACCCCCGCCGACGGAAAGATCTCCGGCGTCAGTGGCTCGTATGCCGCCTACGAAACCCTCATCCGCATCCTCCAGGGCGAAAACCTAACCGTCAATGGCAAGGCCATGAACAAACGGCAGGTGGCCTTCCTGGACGGAAAGGACGAGGGGACTTTCCCCGACCCCTGGGGAAATGACTACTACGTCCTCCTGGACGGCGACGGCGACGGAAAACTGGATCCTCCCACCGCCGACGAACCCACGGGGTTGGACGGCAAGCCCTGGCGGAAATCCATCCTCATCTGGTCCGCCGGCCCTGACGGCGACCCCGCTACCGTCGAGGACAACGCCTACTCCCTGCCCGTGCTCTGGGACAAGGACCAGAAGCTGTGGGTGCCGGATACCCTCTAGTCCCTGCCTGGACAGACCCTTTGCTCCTTCCCGAAACGAAAGTGCAACCAGAAAATAAGGAAACCAAAGCCATGAAGAAACAAAACTTCACCTTAATCGAACTGTTGACGGTGATTGCCATCATCGCCATCCTGTCCGGACTCCTCCTCCCCGCCGTGGGCCGCGCCCGCGCCACCGCCCAGAAGAGCGCCTGCGCCAGCAACATGGGCGAGTTGGGCAAGGCCGAAATCATGTTCTCCAACGAAAACAAGAACAAGACCGTCCCCACCGAACCCTCCGACAAGAAATACAATTTCATCTACAGCCTCTGGGAGTATGTGGGGGAGAATGACAAAGTCTTCCACTGCGGCCTGGATCCCTACGAGGACAACGACTCCTTCAAGCCTCTCCTCGCCGATGGCACCAACCCCTCCATCCGCTTCAGCTACACGGTGAACGGCATGGATGACAACACCAAGAAAGGTGTCCACTGGCGGAATACCACCAGCGCCACTAAATACACCGACCTGGTGAAGAGCTGGAAGTCCATCAGCGCCATCAAGAACCCCTCCGGAACCATCTCCCTGGCCGAAGGGTGCATCCCTGCCAATGACACCTCCGCCGGAAAGATCTACGGCGGGCTCGAGTACGCCTCTAGCGCCGGGTATTACAATGCCTTCAAGAATGTCGCCGAGGTGACCCGCCATGGGAACGCCGCCAACTATCTCTACATGGATGGCCATGTGGAGACCCTGAAGGAAGAGGAAATCGAAGAGCAGGTGGACACCAACCCCTCCGCCTGGGCCATCGACTAAAACTCCCCCCCTCCTTGCGGGAGGGCATAGGCGCTCCCGCTGCCGGGTGCGTCCCTGAAGAGGGCGGGTCATGCTTGCCATGGCCCGCCCTTTCCGTTTCCCGCCCACCTCGAAAATCTTTCCCGCCCCCTCATTGAAATTTCCCCGAAAGAGGCCTATAATTTCCTTAGGCGGCTCCCGCCTTTGGGAGCCCCCCGCTTTCCCCTCATCCCGCACACAGAGGAGCAACCCGCTATGGCACAAGAAAAACTGCAAGGTCCTGTTTGCCTGAACCATCCGGACAAGCCCGCCGTGGCCCATTGCTGCGTCTGCCGGCGTCCCGTCTGCCAGGAGTGCCTTGTCCGTGAGGATGGCTTTCTCTGCTGTTCCCGGGAGTGCCTGAAGCAGGCCCGGGAATCCACCAGCCGCACGGCGGACATCCTGGAGCGCCGGAACCGGGGCGCCGGGGGAAGGCGGCTGCGCGCCCTGGCCCGTTGGGTGGTCCTCGCCGCGCTGGCGGGGGCATGCTGGTATTTTCGGGGGGACATCCAGGGGCTCTACAACCGGTTTTTCGGGCGTGGAAAGCCCACGGTGAAGCAGCGCATCCAGGACATCAACCGCAAGAATCTCCAAAAAGACCACGAACGCCGGAACCGGAAGATGAATGAATGGGAGCAGGAGGGCCTGTAGGGGAAAACTCCCCCCCGCCTTCCCCGCTCCCCGCTGAAGCACCCCCGCCCATGACCTCCCCCCTCTCCCAAGCCCTGGCCGCCGTCTCCCGGCAGCGGATGAAGGAAGACCTCTTCGCCCTCTCCCAGGACCCCTTCACCTTCCGCACAGTGGCCTATACGGCTCCCTGGCATGCCCGGAACTCCCTGGATGAAACGGACCAGTGGCTCGAGGAACGAATCCGACAATGCCCCCAGGCACTCCTCGCCGTCAAGCCCAACCGAATCCAATGCTTCCGGTGCAGCTTCGATCCCCAGCTCCCCCGGGGACGCTGGTATGCCCCGCCCCTGCCGGAAGACCCCTGGTATGACGGACGAAACCTGGTGGCCACCCTCCCCGGAAATGAACGCCCCGGGGAAATTATCTATCTCCTGGCCCACAAGGATTCCCAAAGCTGGATCAATGGCCCCGGCGCCCATGACAACGCCACCGGCACCGTCGCCCTCCTGGAACTCCTCCGCCTCCTCGCCACCCTCCCACGAAAACGCACCATCCGCTTCCTCTTCTGCAACGAGGAACACTCCCCCTGGCATAGCGCCGACGAGGC
>JAEDNB010000241.1 GCA_016302725.1 Lentisphaeria bacterium | reverse complement strand
GGGTGCCGAACATCATCTCCAGCTGGGCGTCGGTCATGGGCTTGTGGGTGCCCAGGGCCGGCATGATGTCGATGTGGCACTTTCCCGACCATTCCTCCCAGAGCATCTGGGTGATGGGGCCGGCATAGGAGTTGAGCCGGGTGTGGTCGGGGGGCAGCAGCAGCATTTTCCGGGGGGTCTTGCCCGTGGCCCGGATGGTCTCCCGGATGAGTTCGCGGAGTTGCTGGTCGCTGATGGACAGCGCCTTGCCGCCTAGACTGGTATACAGTGCCATGGTAAGCGAGGAGTGAATGAAAGGGGGTGGAGGGGGGCTGGCAAAGGCCGGCAGGGAGCCGCCCTCCCCTGCCGCGCAATCCCTTGCATCCCCGGACGGCCGCCTGGTCACGGGGCGCCCGGACGGGAGGGAAACGGCGGCAGGGAGGGCCTGCGGCACCGCCTATGCGTTGTAGGTGCCGGAAACCGTCTTGCCGCAGTCTTCCGTCCACTCGGTGTGGAAGAACTGCCCGCGGGGGCGGTCGGTGCGCTCATAGGTGTGGGCGCCGAAATAGTCCCGCTGGGCCTGGAGGAGATTGGCGGGCAGGCAGGCGGAACGGTATCCGTCGTAGTAGGCCAGGGCGCTGGAGAAGGCGGGGACGGGCACTCCGGAGAGGACCGCCTGGGCGACCACCTGTCGCCAGGCCTTGGCGCAAGAGGCCACCGCCTGTCCAAAGAAATCGTCCACCAGCAGATTGGCCAGGGCGGGGTTTTTCTGGAAGGCGGCGTGGATTTTCTCCAGGAAGGTGGCGCGGATGATGCATCCGCCGCGCCAGAGGAGTGCGATTTCGCCGTAGTGGAGGTCCCAGTTGTATTCCTTGGCGGCCAGGCGCAGGAGTTGGAAGCCCTGGGCGTAGGAGCAGATTTTGGAGGCGTAGAGGGCCTGTCGGACGGCGTCGATGAAGGCCTGGCGGTCCCCCTGGTACGGGGTGGTGGAGTCGTCGTGGATGACTTTGGCGGCGGCGGTGCGCTCTTCCTTGATGGCGGAGAGGCATCGTGCGAAGACGGCCTCTGCCACGGTGGGGGCGGGGGCGCCCAGGTCCAGGGCTCCCTGGCTGGTCCACTTTCCGGTGCCCTTTTGTCCGGCCACGTCCAGGATGATGTCGGTGACGGGCTTTCCGGTGTCGGGGTCGGTCTTGGCGAAGATTTCGCTGGTGATTTCCACCAGGTAGCTATTGAGTTCGCCCTGGTTCCACTGGGTGAAGACCTGGTGGAGTTCGGGGGCGGTGAGTCCCAGGACATTCTTCAGGAGCCAGTAGGCCTCGCAGATCATCTGCATATCGCCGTATTCGATGCCATTGTGGACCATTTTCACATAGTGTCCGGCGCCGTTGTCTCCCACCCACTGGCAGCAGGGGAAGTCCCCCACCACCTTGGCGGCGATGGCCTGGAAGATGGGCTTCACATAGGGCCATGCCTCAGGATTTCCGCCAGGCATGATGGAGGGTCCCTTGAGGGCGCCCTCCTCGCCGCCGGAGACCCCCGTTCCGATGTATCGGATTCCCTTCTGGGCGAGTTCCTTGGTGCGGCGGATGGTATCCTGGAAGAAGCTGTTGCCTCCATCGATGATGATGTCTCCCTCCTCCAGCACCTCCAGCAGTTTTCCAATCATCTGGTCCACTGCCGCGCCGGCCTTGATCATCAGCATGACCCGGCGGGGGCGCTCCAGGTTCTCCGCCAACTCCTGCAGGCTATGGCAGCCGATGAACTTCTTGCCTGCGCCGCGGCCCGCCACAAAGGCGTCCACCTTTTCCACACTGCGGTTGAAGACCGCCACGGTGTATCCGTTGCGCTCCATGTTCAAGGCCAGGTTCTCGCCCATGACCGCCAGGCCAATCAGGCCCATGTCCGCCTTCTTCGACATTGTGATTTTTCTCCTAAAGATTCTGGATGAGGGGGGAAAACGCAAAAAGTGGGGGATAATGTAATGCTGGGAAGAGAAGAGCGAGCGCCCTTTCCCGCGCCTGCGGGGCTTCTTCTCTTCTCCTGCGGGCGGCCTACGGCGCAAGGGGGCCCGACAGTCCATCCAGATGCAGGATGCCGGCCAGGATTGCCTGGACGGAGAGGACCAGGCACTCCAGGTCCACCCGCTGGGGCACGTCCCCCGGGAGATGATATTGTTCATCGGCGTAGGGGTGGGAGCCCTGGCAGACCACCGCCTGGGGGAATCCGGCCTTTACGAAGGAGCCGTCGTCGTCGGAGACCTCCCGTTCTCCGGTGGTGCACTCCAGGGGGAGCCCCGTCTCCTTTGCCATGGAGGCCATCAGGCGTGCCAGGGGCCGCCCCTCCGGGGTGGAGGAGAGGACGGCCATGGTGTGTCGGCCCGCCAGCCGGTCGGCCTCGGAGCGTCCGCAGAGGCAATCCACATTGATGACGGCGATGACCTGGTCCTGGTTTTTGCGTGCCTCCTGTGCCTCGTCGGCGCTATGCCAGGGGGAGTGTTCCTCGTTGCAGAAGAGGAAGCGGA
>JAEDNB010000039.1 GCA_016302725.1 Lentisphaeria bacterium | reverse complement strand
CACGGAGCCGGAGGCCCCCCAGGGCTGACGCCCGCAAGGGGTGTGCGGCGGGGAAGCCGGGCGCGCCCGGCTTCCCCGCCATCCCGGAGGCGGAAGGGGGATGCAGGGGAGGACCACATGGCAGCCACAGGCACGGGCAAGCAAGAGGGGGGCGCGAAAAGGAGGGGCTTTTGCCTGCTCCTTTGCCTGCTCCTCACGCTCCTTCCCCTGCGGGCGGAGGAGGCCAGGGTGCGGATTCTCCACACCAGCGACCTCCACGCCAATCTCTCCGGCGGCCCCGGCGGCCTCCTTTCCCTGGCCACCCTCCTGGAGGAGCGGCGGCGCCAGGCCCCGGAAGGCGCCTGCCTGCTGGTGGACACGGGGGACCTGGTCCAGGGCTCCCTGGAGGGGGTGCTTTCCCGGGGCATGGCCATGGCCGACTGGATGAATGCCCTGGCCTATGACGCGTGGATTCCGGGAAACCACGACTTTGACTTCGGCCCCCAGGCCTTCCAGGACCTCTGCCAGGCCCTTTCCAACCCGCTGCTCTGCGCCAATCTCCGCCCCCTCGCCCCGGAATGGCCCGCCCCACGGCACCCCCAGGGCTGGAGAATCTTCACCGCAGGCCGGGCCAGGGTGGCGCTCATCGGCCTCACCGCCTCCTTCCTCCCCCACTGGTTCCCGGATTTCGACGACCATTTCCAGGTGGAAAGCGCCCACGCTGCGCTGGCGCGGCTGCTGCCCCAGGTGCTCTCCCACGCCCCGGACCTGGTGGTGGTGGCTCTGCACCAGGGATGGATGGAGCAGGACCCCCGGGGCGTGAACGAGGTGCGGGAACTGGCCAGGCACTTCCCGGAAGTGGACCTCTTCCTGGGGGGACACACCCACCGCGCCTTTCCCGGACGCGCCATCGGCCCGGCGGGACGCCGCCCCTGGTATGTCCAGCCCGCCGCCCACGGGGAGTTCTTCGCCCAAATCGACGCCGTGGTGGACACGGAAAGCCACCGCCTCCTGCGCCTGGAGTCCCAGCTGGTGGAAATCCCCCCCGGCACTCCCCCCCACCCCGCCGCGGAAGCCGCCGTGGCCCACTGGCGGAGGCAGGCGGCGGAATACGGGGAGGAGGTGCTGGCCCCCCCGCTCCCCCGCCCCCTCTCCCCCAAGGGGCGCCCGGGAATCCACTGCCTCCAAAGCGAACTCCTCTGCCAGGCCCTGGCGGAGGCCGCCCATTGCCAGGTCGCCCTCCACGGGGTCCTGGGGAAGGAGGAAATCCCCGCCGGCGTCCCCCTCACGGGGAAAATCCTCTTCCAACTGGTCCCCTACGAGAATTCCCTGGTGGTCTGCCAGGTCACCCCCCGGGAACTGGAGGCCATCCTGGAGGAGCAATGGGCCATCCGAAACACCTCCGGCGCCTGCGGCGTATGGGGGGCGGAGGCCCGGATCTCCCCCCAGGGCGCCACCCTCCTCGCCATCGGGGAGGACCGCCCCCCCGTCCCGGATAAGCGCTACTCCCTCGTGATGAACTCCCATACGGCGGCGGGAAGCGGACGCACCCCCGTCCTGGGAAAAATCCTCGCCCAGCCGGACTCCCAGGCCAGGGACACCGGGCTCTCCACCCGGGACGCCCTTCTCCAATGGTTCCGGAACCACCCCGGAACCCTCCCCGCCACCAGGGAATGGCTTCGCAAAAGCCCCTGATTCCCACCCCATGCGCCACCCCACCCGCCAAATCCACGTAGGCCCCCTCCCCATCGGGGGGGACGCCCCCGTCGCGGTCCAGTCCATGTGCAACACCTCCCCTGAAGACCCCCAGGGGACCCTGGGGCAAATCCTGCAGTTGGCGGAGGCGGGATGCCACTTGGCCCGGGTCGCCTTCCCCACCCTCGCCTGCCGTCCCGCCCTGGAGGAAATCTGTGCGGCCAGCCCCCTGCCCGTGGTGGCGGACATCCACTTTGACGGGCGTCTGGCGCTGGCGGCGATGGAAGCCGGCGCGGCGGGCATCCGCCTCAATCCCGGCAACCTGCGGAAGCTGGGGCTCCTGGGGGAAATCGCCCGGGAGGCGGCCTCTTCCGGCTGTGCGGTGCGCCTGGGCGTCAACATGGGGAGCCTTTCCCCCCGCGCCCGGGAAGCCCACGGGGCCACGGCCAGGGCCATGGTGGAGAGCGCCCGGGAGTTCCTGGGGGTCTTCGAGGAGGCGGGATGCGCCAACCTGAAGGTCAGCCTGAAAGCCTCCAGCATCCCCCTCACCCTGGAGGCCAACCGCCTCTTCCGCCCCCTCTCCCCCTGGCCCCTCCACCTGGGGCTCACCGAGGCGGGCACCCCCGCCGCCGGCGTGGTGAAATCCGCCATCGCCCTGGGGGCCCTCCTCCTGGAGGGAATCGGGGACACTATCCGCGTCTCCCTCACCGCCCCCCCCCGGGAGGAGGTGCAGGCGGCCTTCCGCATCCTGGACGCCCTGGGGATGCGCCCGGGACGCCCCCAACTGGTCTCCTGCCCCACCTGCGGGCGCACCCGCATCTCCCTCATCCCCCTGGCGGAGAAAGTGGAGGCCGAGGTGGACCGCCTCCTCGCCCAGGGATACCGCCTCCCCCTGGGGAAGATCGCCATCATGGGATGCGAGGTGAACGGCCCCGGGGAGGCGGCGGACGCCGACCTGGGCATCGCGGGGGGCGCCGGGCGGGGCCTCCTCTTCCGGCAGGGAAAGGTCCTCCAATCCCTCCCCGAGGCGGAACTGTTCCCCGCCTTCCAGGAGGAACTCCGCCGCATGGCCCTTCCCCCCGGGAAGCGGTAGACCGGCGCACCCCGGCTATATTGTACCGTTTTCCCCCCGCAAAGAAACCCACCCCCTCCCCCACTTTCAAGAAAGAAAATGTCCAAGGCATACATCTTCCTGGGCGCCCCCGGCGCCGGCAAAGGCACCCTCGGCGAAATCTTCTGCCAGAAGGTCAACGTGATCCACATCTCCACCGGACAGCTCCTGCGGGAGGAAATGGCCGCCGGGACCGAACTGGGGAAGACCGTCAAGGAACTCATCGCCTCCGGCGCACTGGTCTCCGATGAAATCGTCACCGCCATGGTGGACAGCCGCCTGGCCAAGGAGGACGCCAAGGCCCGGGGCGTCATGCTGGACGGATACCCCCGCACCAGCGCCCAGGCCGAAAGCCTCACCGAAATCCTGCGGAAGCACGGATACGAGGGCGGCGTGGCCGTCCTCGTGGACACCCCCAGGGAAATCCTCATGCAGCGCCTCACGGGACGGCGCCTCTGCTCCAACAAGGCCTGCGGCGCCAGCTTCAACGTCTTCACCGCACCCCCCGCCAAGGAGGGAATCTGCGACAAGTGCGGCGCCCCCCTCGTCCAGCGGGCCGACGACACGGAGGAGACCGCCATCAACCGCCTGAAAATCTACGACACCCAGACCGCCCCCGTCATCGAATACTACCGCAGCCGGGGCGAACTGAAGGTCTCCCCCAACGCGGACGCCCCCATTGAGGAGAACTACGCCGTACTGGAAAAGACCCTGGGGCTCTAGCCGGCGGGCAAGGGGCGGGAGGCGCCCCCCGCACCGGCGGGAAAGCCCCCCTCCCCGCGCCCATTGCATGGGATTGCACACAAGCGTGGAACGCATTGCCATCTACAAGGAAAACGAGATCGAGAAGATCCGGCTGGCCGCCCAGGCGGCGGCCCAGGTCCTGGACCGGCTCTGCCAGGCCGTCCAGCCCGGCATGTCCACCCTGGACCTGGACAACCTGGCGGAATGCTTCATCCGGGAGACGGGGGGCAGAAGCGGCTCCCTCAACTACCATGGATACCCCAGGCAGGTCTGCATCTCCCTCAATGACGAGGTGGTGCACGGCATCGGGCGGGCGGACCGCATCATCCAGTTCGGAGACCTGGTGAGCCTGGACGTGGTGGTCGCCCTGGACGGATACTACGGCGACAACGCCAGGACCGTCTGCGCCGGCGGAGAGCCCGACCCCCTGGCCCGCCGCCTCCTGGAGGCCACGGAGGCTGCCCTCCAGGCCGGCATCGAGGCCGCCCAGGAAGGAAACACCGTCAACGACATCGGCGCCGCCGTCCAAAGGGTCGCCGAAGGCGCCGGCTTCCAATGCGTCCGGGACATGGTGGGGCACGGATGCGGACGACATATGCACGAACCCCCCGAAGTCCCCAATTTCCGGCAGCGGAGGAAGACCCCCAGGCTTGAGCCGGGAATGGTCCTCTGCATCGAACCCATGGTCAATGCGGGAACCTGGGAAATCGAAATCGACCGGCAGGACCAGTGGACCTGCCGGACCCTGGACCACTCCCCCTCCGCCCATTTCGAACACCAAGTCCTCATCACGCGCAAGAAACCCGAAATCCTCACCCTATGCCCAAAGACACCGACTGCATAAGACTGGAAGGCGTTGTCACCGAAGTCCTCCCCAACACCCGCTTCCGGGTGAAACTCAACGAAGGCGGCAGCGAAGTCATCGCCGGCATCTCCGGAAAGATGCGGAAGAACAACATCCGCATCCTGGAAGGGGACGCCGTCACCGTGGAGGTCTCCCCCTACGACCTGGGGACGGGACGCATCTCCTACCGCAGGAAATAGCCCTTCCCGGCGGCGGCGTCTCCTGCGCCGCCGCCTTGCGTTTGCATTTTTGGGGAAAGGCATTACAGTATGCGAATTTCCCGTGCCCGCATGCCCTGGCGACGCATCTTTCCGGCCGTCGTCCGGACCTATCGGCATGCGGACACCCCCTACAGAAAGGCCCCTGGCGGCGCCATCCGCCAGGTCACAAGTCCGGAAGGATCAGGGCGGCCGTACGCCGTCCAGGCACCATAACCCAAAGGAACCAGAGCCATGAAAGTCAGAGCGTCAGTGAAGCGGATGTGCAACAATTGCCAGATTGTCAAGCGCGCCGGCGTCCTCCGGGTCATCTGCAAGAACCCCCGCCACAAGCAGCGCCAGGGTTAAGGCAAGCCCCTTCCCGCACCCCCTCCCATCCGTGAACCACAGGCCCCCCCGGCCAAAGGCAACCCCACAGGAACACAAACATGCCCAGAATCCTCGGCGTTGATATCCCCAACAACAAGCAGACGCTGTTCTCCCTGCAGTACATCTACGGCATCGGCCCCGCCGTCGCCAAGGCCATCTGCGAGAAGGCCAAGCTGGACCCCGTCCGCAAGGCCTCCGAGCTCACCCAGGAGGACATCTCCAACATCCTCCAGGTCCTCCACGAGGAGTACACCGTGGAAGGCGACCTGCGACGCCAGGTGGCCAACAACATCCGCCGCCTGATTGCCATCGGCAGCTACCGCGGCCTGCGCCACCGCAAGAACCTCCCTGTCCGCGGACAGCGCACCCGCACCAACGCCCGCACCCGCAAGGGCTCCAAGAAGACCGTGGGCGCCATCCGCGACCGTACCGAGCGCCGCACCGCCGCCTCCGCCGCCGAGGCCAAGCAGGCCACCGCCGCCAAGAAGAAGTAGCCCCAGGCCGTTCCGCCTCCCGGCAGGGCACTCCCTCCCGGGCACGTATCCTGTAACCCCTTTCCACTGCAAGAAGAGGACGAGGCGCAGCCTCGCCCCAGGAGAATCAAGACTATGGCAGAAGAGTCCAAGGAAAAGAGTGTGGCGGCCCAGACCGCTCCCGCCGCTCCCGCCTCCGTCCCCACTGTTGACCAGATTCTGGCGGACCCCAACAGCGCGGCCCCCGTCCAGATCCGCCGCGCCAAGGGTGCGCGCCAGGTGACCTCCGGCGTCGCCCATGTGGACGCCACCTTCAACAACACCCGCGTGGTGATTACCGACCCCCAGGGCAATGTCCTGTCCTGGTGCACGGGCGGCAAGCTCCACTACAAGGGTTCCCGGAAGAGCACCTCCTACGTGGCCCAGCAGATTGCCGGCGAGGCCGCCAAGAAGGCCATGATGACCTACGGCCTCCGGGAGGTCGAGGTGGAGGTCAAGGGCTGTGGCCAGGGACGGGAGTCCGCCGTCCGCGGCCTGGCCGCCGTGGGCCTGGAAATCACCGTCCTGCGCGACGTCACCCCGCTTCCCCACAACGGGTGCCGTCCTCCCAAGAAGCGCCGCATCTAGCCGGTCGCTGCCCCTGGCGCCGGACAAGGAAGCGAAAGTGTCCGGCGCCCACCGAAGGAATAGACACGAATCCGCAAATCGTTGTCGTAAACCAAGGAGGAAATACCCCAAATGGCAGGACTGGAAAATTTTGAGATGCCCGAGGCTTTGGTGATGGACGAGGCGACCGCCACCAGCCGCTACGCGAAGTTCGTCACGGAGCCTTGGGAAAATGGCTTTGGCCACACCATCGGCAACTCCCTCCGCCGGGTTTTGACCACCATGATGGAGGGGGTGGCCGTCAGCAGCATCCGCATTGACGGCGTCTCCCACGAGTTCACCCCCATCGCCGGGGTGATGGAAGATGTGATGGAGATCATCCTGAACATCAAGAAACTGAAGTTCCGTTGCGAGGGTTCCCTGCCCCGTACGCTGACCCTCACCGCCTCCAAGAAGGGGGAGGTGACCGGCGCGGCGATCCAGGAGGACGGCGTGGCGGAGGTCATCAGCAAGGACCAGAAATTGTTCACCCTCACCGCCGACCTGGAGAAGCCCATCCGCATGGAGTTGGACCTGGACCGGGGGCGTGGCTACCGCCCCAGCGAGCGGAACAAGCATGACGACCAGGGCGTGAACACGATTCCGGTGGACTGCCTCTTCAACCCCGTGGAGAAGGTCCACTACTACGTCCAGCCCAGCCGTGTGGGCGAGAACACCAACTACGACCGCCTGGAACTGGAGGTGTGGACGGATGGGCGCATCGACCCCAAGAGCGCCGTCCGCCGCGCCGCCGCGATTCTGCAGCAGCAGTTGGCCATCTTTGCCTGCGACGGTCTGGGTTCCGGCTCCAAGAAGGTCGTCCTGACCGAGGAGCAGAAGGAGCTTTTGGACAAGCTCAAGATGGACGTGAAGGACATCGGCTTTACCGTGCGGGCGATGAACTGCCTGAGCCAGGAGAACATCCACATCGTGGGCGACCTGGTGCAGCGTACGGAGGCCCAGATGATGAAGTGCCGCAACTTCGGGAAGAAGTCCCTGGAGGAGATCAAGGAGAAGCTCCAGGAGATCGGCCTCGCTCTGGAAATGGAAATCGACAACAATGTGGCTGAGGAGCTTGAACGCCTGAAGCCCGAACTGCTTCAGAATACCAAGGAGTAACCACAATGAGACACCGCGTTGCAACCTTCAAGATCAACCGCAGCAGCTCCCACGTGCGGGCGTTGCTGGCCAATGCCGTCTGCAGCCTGATTGACCACGGCCAGATCAAGACCACCCTGGTGCGGGCCAAGCGCATCCGCCAGCTGGCCGAGCAAATGGTCACCTACGGCAAGCGTGGCGATCTCCATGCGCGCCGCCTGGCTGTGGCCAAGCTCCACAACCCCACCCTGGTGAAGAAGCTCTTCGACGAAGTCGCCCCCGGCTTCAAGGAACGCCAGGGCGGCTACACCCGCATCATCAAGCTGGGGAAGCGCATCGGCGACGCCGCCGAGATGGCCCTCCTCTCCTTCGTGGAGAATGACGAGCAGGTGAAGGCCGCCAAGAAGGCCGCCGAGGCTCCCGCCGCCGAGGCTCCCGCCGCCGAGGCTCCCGCCGCCGAGGAGAAGTAGTTTCCTGGCAGAGAAGAGCCGGCTGTTCCCCTGGGGGGGAACCGCCGGCTTTTTTGTTCGTTTTCGGGGGAGGGGAGAGGGATTGGCCGTAGGCCGTCCCCGGGAAGCCGGGGGCTGGCTTTTCTTTCCCCCCTCCGCCCTTCCCTGGTTTTCCTCCCCGCCCGGTTGCCTGGGGCGGCGAGGGGTTGTCCCGCCCCTTTTCCCCTTTCCCTCCCTTTTTTCCATTCTCCATGTTCACCCCCGTTGACGTCACCCCCTTCCCCTCCCGCCGGCTTGTCGCCAAGCGCTATCGCCATACCTGCGGGATGGAGGTGTTGAGCATGGAGGCCGACGACCCGGAGAACCTCTTCTGCCTCTGTTTTTCCACGGAGGCGGAGAATGACACGGGCGTGGCCCACATCGTGGAGCACTCCGTCCTGGAGGGGTCCCGGAGATATCCCGTGAAGGATCCCTTCGTCTGCCTGCTGAAATCCAGCGTGGCCACCTTCCTCAATGCGTGCACCTATCCGGACCGCACCATCTACCCCTTCATCACCTGCTGTCCCCAGGACTATTTCAACCTCCTTGAGGTCTATTGGGACGCCTGCTTCCACCCGCTGCTCACCCCCCAGACCCTGGGGCAGGAGGGATGGCACCATGAGCTCCACGGGAAGGGAAAGGACCAGACCCTCACCCTGAATGGAATCGTCCACAACGAGATGTCGGGATACTACTCCAACCCCGCCACGGTTATGGGGCGCGTGACGGAGAAGGCCCTCTTCCCCCACACCTCCCTGCGCTACGACTCGGGCGGCGTGCCGGAACGCATCCCCTCCCTGACCTACAGGCAGTTCGTGGACTTCCACCACAGCCACTACCACCCCTCTGTGGCCAAGGTGGTCCTCTACGGCAACATCCCCACCGAGGAGAAACTGGCCGTCCTGGAACGCCATCTGCAAAGCGACCTGGCCGAACTGGGCACCATCGTCCCCGCCCCCTCCAGGCGGCCCCTCCCCCCCGCCCCCGGGAAGCCCCGCGTCTGCCGCCGTCCCTTTGTCCCGGACCCCAGTTCCCAGAAGAACGGCACGGGGCTGGTCGCCCTGACCTGGGCGCTGGACGAGGGCCGGGACATGGAACTGGACCTCCTTTTCCAACTGCTGGAGGCCATCCTGCTGGGACATGCCGCCGCGCCCCTTACCCGCGCCCTGATGGAATCCGGGCTGGGGAGCGCCCTCCTGGGCAGCGGCTATGACAACGAGACCCGCTTCGCCTCCTTCAGCGTGGGCATGCGGGGCGTGAAGCCAAAGGACTTCCCCCGCTTCGAAAAACTGGTCTTCTCCGTGCTGCGGGAATGCGCGGAAAAGGGCTTCCCCCGGGAAACGGTGGAGGGCGCCATCACCCGTTTCCAGGCGAAAAACCAGGTCATCGGGAGGGACTATGTCTACGAGCTCCTGGAGGATGTGGTGGCCGCCTGGCAATATGGGGACGACCCCTTCCTCTTCCTGCGGCAATCCCAGCGGCTCCCCCTTCTCCAGGAGCTGCTCCGGAAAAATCCCCGCCGCCTGGAGGAGATTCTGGAGACCTGGTTCCTGCGGAATCCCCGCCGGGTGCGGGTGGAACTGCGCCCCGACCCGTCCCTCAAGGCCCGGCAGGACGCCCGGCAGGAGGCGCGCCTGGCCAGGAAACTGGCGGGATGGAGCGAACGGAAACGGGAAAGGACCCTGGCCTTCCAAAGGGAACTCCAGCAAAAGGCCCTCCAGGAGGACTCCCCCGAGGCCCTGGCCACCATCCCCCTCCTCCGACGCACCGACCTCCCCTCCTCCCCCGCACCCCTGCCCTACGAGGATGGACGCTTCCCCTCGGGCCTGCGGGTGCGCAGAAGCACGGATTTCACCAACGGGCTCAGCGAACTGGCCTTCACCCTGGACGCCTCCTCCCTCCCCCCGGAACTGGTCCCCTACCTGGGGCTCTTCACCCGTCTCCTCCCCAGGGTGGGCACCCGCCAGGAGACCTATGACCAATTCAACCAGAAGTGGGCCCGCCTGGGGGCCGTCTTCTCCCTCACCCCCCTCATCCATACCTCCCGCAACAGCCCGGAACCCACCGGATATGCCCTGGAGGCCTCCTTTGCCTCCCTGGACCCCCTCTTCCCCCAGGCGGCGGAACTCTTCCGCCAAAGGCTCATGGAATGCTCCTTTCGGGAACGCAAGCGCCTCCACGAACTCCTCCGCGCCGATGCCAGCGCCGCCTCCGCCGCCCTGCTGAAGCGGGAAAATTTCCTGATGGGCATGGCCATCGCCGCGGACGGGCTCTCCCCCGCCCTCTCCTTCTCGGCGCAGGCCCACGGCCCCGCCGACTACCAACTGGTCCAGGAGCTGGCCAGACTCCCCGAAGACGCCCTGGATGACCTCGCCGAAAAAATGGAGGCCATCGCCCGATGGCTCCGGGGCATTCCCGCCGTCGCCTCCGCCGCCGCCACCGAAACCCCCGGCGTGTGGAGCGTGATGGAGGAAACTGCCTCCCTCTGGAAACCCCAGGGGGCCCTGGCCTCCGCCAAGGCCCAGATGGACGCCTTCCACCATCCCCGCCCCGCCGGCAGAAGGGAATACGTCCCCCTCCCCACCAAGGTCCACACCAACCTCCGCCTCCTCCCCGCCCCCCACGACTCCCACCCAGACTACGTCCCCCTCCTCCTGGGAACCAATCTCCTCTCCACAGGATATCTCTGGGACCGAATCCGGGCCAAGGGCGGGGCCTACGGATGCACCCTCACCTACCAGCCCGCCTCCTCCCTGGCCACCCTCCGCGCCCACGACGACCCCCATTGCCAGGCCACCTACCAGGCCTTCGACGGAATCCTGGATTTCCTCCATGAAAACCCCTTCCCCCAGGAGGCGGTGGACCGCGCCATCCTCCAGGTGCTGGGCCCCATGCTGACCCCCAGGAGGCCCGCCGAGGCCGTGGGCTTCCTCCATGCCCTCCTCCGGCGAGACGCCTCCAACGAAACCCGGGCGAAACTCTTCGAGGAGGTCCAGAAGACCACCCCTGCGCAAGTCCTCCAGGCCCTGGAAAACCTCCTGGGCCAAAAGGGAAACGACTGCGCCCTGGGCCCCCGGGAAGACGCGCCCGACGGCTTCACCCTCCACCCACTCCCCGTCTGAAACGGCCAAGACACCACGCCCCACACCCACGACGCCATGCGCCCCCGCCCCGCGGGGAATGGCGGCGCGGCCCGGGAACCACCCCCCCGCCAAGGGGAAACTCCACGCCACACCATGAAAGACGACATCCTCTACTTCACCCGGAATTTCCTCTCCCCCTGCAGCCAGGCAGTCTGCAAACGGAGGGACGACATCCTCATCCTCAACCCCGACGAGGATTGCACGGAGGCACTGGCCAAGGCCAAGGCCGCCATCGTGGACGAAGACGAAGAAAACCGCCAGGATGTCATCAAGCTCCTCCTGAAGGCAAAGCTCCCCTTCGCCCTCTGCGGGCTCGCAGGGGAAACCCCCGACTCCCTGAAGAAACTCTGGGCCGCCGCCAAGCGCCGTCACATCCAGGTCTGCTGGCTGGGCTCCTGGAGATATGAATGGGCCATGGCGAAACTCAAGGAGGCAATCACCAGCGGGGTCCTGGGAACCATCCAGCAATTCAAGCTCACCAAGCCCGAGGGGCTGGGCATCTTCGCCCGCCTGAAGGACCAGGATTTGCTCAACTGGCTCTCCGCCTACGGAAACGACGCCGCCTACGCCTTCGAGGAATCCCCCGATGTCCACTATAGGCTCACCGTCACCGGGGCCCGGGGCTCCGCCACCGCCACCATCCTGCCCGACGGCAGGAACGAATTCGCCATCGCCCTCTGCGACGAGGCGCCCCGCATGGAAGTCCGGGAAAGCCACCCCCTGGAGGCGGAGGTGGGATACCTCCTCTTCGCCATCCGAACCGCCAGGCCATGGTCCATGCTGGGCAAAATCCCCAACTGACTCACCCCTGCGGATTTCCCTTCGGGAGGGTTGAAAAAGCGGAAAAGGACGCTAGATTATCCAACTCGCCCGTGATACGAAATCTTTTTTGACCATACCCCATATCCCTCCCTGAAACATGAAAACTTTTCTCCCCAAGGAAAACGAAATCGAGCGCAAGTGGTGGATTGTTGACGCCGACCATCAGGTGCTCGGACGGATGGCCCGCCAGATTGCCATGATTCTGCGCGGCAAGCACAAGCCCATCTACACCCCCCACCTGGACACCGGCGACTACGTGGTGGTCACCAATGCCGCCAAGGTGGTCCTCACCGGCCACAAGTCCACCAAGAAGGAATACCAGGATTTCAGCGGATGGGTCGGCGGCCTGAAGCGCACCAGGGCCGACGTGATGCGGGAGAAGCATCCCGAGGAAATCATCAAGCGTGCCGTCTGGGGCATGATGCCCAACGGGAAACTGGGCCGTGACCAGTTCCGCAAGCTCAAGGTCTACGCCGGGGACCTCCCCCAGCACCAGTATGTGGCCCAGGGCGCCCAGCCCCTGACCCTGAAGAACCAGTTTTAACCCCCCGGAACAACCCCCTTTGAGGACATAGGAACAATATGGCCGAAGCTAGCGAAGTGATTCTGACCATCGGTCGACGCAAGTCCGCCAGCGCCCGTGTGCGCATGACCCATGGCACCGGAAAGATCACGGTGAACCGCCGTGCCTTCAACGACTATTTCACCACGGAATCCATCCGCGGATTCATCCAGCAGCCCCTGGTGCTCACCAGCAAGGCGGGCGAGTTTGACATCTACGCCACCCTGGATGGAGGCGGCATGGTGGGCCAGGCCGGCGCCCTGCGCCACGGCATCGCCCGTGCCCTGGAGAAGGCGGAGGAAGGCCTGCGCGCCCCCCTGAAGAAGGCCGGCATGTTGACCCGTGACTCCCGGGAGAAGGAGCGTAAGAAGCCCGGTCAGCCCGGCGCCCGCAAGCGCTTCCAGTTCAGCAAGCGATAGGCTGGATTTCCCGGCTTCCGCCCTCCTCCCCCCGTCTCCCCTGTTTGTCCAGGTGCGGGGACGGGGAGGCTGCGGCTTCCGGAATCCCCCTTGTCGACAGAAGACGGACGCCCCCGTTTACAGACGCGGGCTCCGTCTTTTTCTTTTCCGTCTCCGGGCCGTATGCGGGGGGAAGGGCAAGGGAAAGGGGTGTAGTCCTTGCCTTCCCCTTGTCCGCCAAGGAAGCTCTTTCCCTCCTGCGGGCATCCCCCCGTCCCTTGGGCTTGCGCGGGGATTCCGCCTAGGGCCGTGGCTTAATGTCCGCACGCAACATCCACCTCACTTCAATCAGGGAACCATGAAAAAGATCCAAGTGGCCATCATCGGGGGCAGCGGATATTCCGGCGAGGAACTCCTGCGGCTTCTTCTGCACCATCCCGGCGTGAACCTCACCGCCATCACCAGCCGGGAGAACGCCGGCAAGCCCGTGGGGGAGTTCTTCCCCCGCTATGGCGAATGCGACCTGCGCTTCATCGCCCCTGACGTGGAGGCCGTCGCCCAATCGGCGGAAGTTGTCTTTTTGGCCCTGCCCAACGGGCTGGCCTCCCAATACGCCGCCCCCCTCCTGGAGAAGGGATGCAAAATCATCGACCTTTCGGCGGATTTCCGCCTCCGGGACCCTGCCGTCTACGAAAAATACTACAAGATGCCCCACCCCGCCCCGGAACTGCTCCCCCAGGCAGTCTACGGGCTCCCCGAGGTCTACCGGGAGGAAATCCGCAAGGCCCGGCTGGTGGCCAACCCGGGATGCTATGTCACCAGCATCCTCCTTCCCACCATCGCCCTCCTGAAGGCAGGGGTGGCCTCCCCCGAGGGCATCGTGGCCATGTCCATGTCCGGTGTCACCGGGGCAGGACGGAAAGTCGCCCTGGACTACATCTTCCCGGAAGTCAACGAAAGCCTCCGCCCCTACGGCGTCAACGGACATCGACACCTCCCGGAGATTGAACAGGAACTGGCGGCGGCGGCGGGGGTGCCCTCCGTCACCATGAATTTCCTGCCCCATCTGGTGCCGGTCAACCGGGGCATCCACTCCTCCATCCTCCTCACCCCCAGGCCGGGAAAGGGGCTGGAGGAAGCCCGGGAGGCACTGCGGCAGGCCTACGCACAGGAACCCTTCGTCCGCGTCCTCGCCCCGGGAAAACTGGCGGACACCAAGCATGTCACCCGCACCAATCTCTGCGAGGTGGGGTGCGTCTTCGACGCCCATACCGGCAGGCTGGTGGTCTCCAGCGCCATCGACAATCTCACCAAGGGAGCCAGCGGACAGGCTGTCCAGAACATGAATCTCCTCTGCGGCTTCCCCGAAACCACCGG
>JAEDNB010000038.1 GCA_016302725.1 Lentisphaeria bacterium | reverse complement strand
AGCCGAGGTGTCCGCTGTTCACCAGGCGTTCGGAGCCGCAGAGTTCCAGCAGGTAGCCGTAGAATGCCCCGGTCAGCATCCGTCCCTGGGAGGCCTCCTTCACCGCCTGGCAGAGTCCGGCGATGGTTTCGGCGGTCATTTCCCCGTTCCAGAGGGCGTGGTCCACGCACCGTTGGTCAGCGGGATCCCTGGGGGAGCGCATGTCCAGGCTTCCGGGAAGGGATTGTTCCCGTTGGGCGCGGGTGGGGAGTTCTGCCGTGGCCAGGGTGGCCGTCTCGTCCTTCCAGGCCCTTTGCAGGGCCAGGTCATCCCCGTATTTTTCCTGGAGCCACAAGCGGAAGGCCTTCCGGGCGGCGGGGGAGTAGTCTCCGAAATAGGGGCTGGAGTCCCCCCACTGCATCCACTCCTGGGTGACTCCGCTGCAAAGGAAGAGCCCCATGATCCGGGAGGCATAGGGGGCCTGGGCGATGTGCTCCACCATGCGGCGAAGGGAGTCCTCCGCGTACTCCCGCCACTGGGGGGAGGCCCAGGAGGGGATCCGTCGTCCGTAGTTAGGCTGGGCGGGGAAGAGGCGTCCCTCCTTGTCGCTGAAATGCACCTGGCTTTCGGGATGGCGCTGGAGCCACCATTGAGGCGCGGAGAGATAGACCCGGGGCATCAGGAAGGCCTGGGGATTCCTCGACAGATAATCCATGATCCGCTGGTCCAGTTGCCGGAAGTCGTAGACCCCGGGGGCGGGGTTCACGCAGGCGCAGTGGAGCATGGTGGAATTATCCGTGGCCGTGGCGTCGAAACTGAACTGTTCCACCCCCAGCCGGGAAAAGAGGGCCGGCCCGCGGTTTTCGCCGCCATGGACAAAGGTGGCTTTCATCACCATGGGGAGGGGTTCCCCCTCCCGGAAGACCATGGGGCCTCCCTTCCATTCCCCCTGGTGGAACCGGGCCAGGCCGTCAGGCTCCACCCCCTGGCAGACCTCCACCTTCCCCAGTTCCCGGCGCCCCTCGCCGCAGAAGAGGGTCAACTGGTAGGTCCCGTCAAAGAGGAAGGGCGTCAAGGGCACTTGCTGGGCGGGGATCCGCCAGGCCTCCTCCCCCCGCTCCACCCCCGCCAGTGGGCATTCCACGGGGCACTGTCCCTCCCGGGTGCGGAGGGGGGTCAGGAGCAGGCGGCAGCGGTCCTCAATGGGAGGGCGCCCCTGAAAGGTGACGGAGAAGGCGGGCACCTCCCAGGGAAGGCCCGCCGCCAGCCTGGCAGGCGGCTCCCATGCGGGGGCGGGGACCGGCTGGCAAGGCACCTCGTCCCTGACGGCGATTTTCCGGATTTCCAGGCTGAAGGGGACGCCGGCGGGAATGCCCACGGCAATGAAATCCAGGCGGTTCAGGGGACCGGCGGGGGTGGGGGAGGCGGGGTCGTTGGCGATCCACGTGCCGTCCCACCGGTATTCCAGGCGATGCCACTCCCCATCCGCCGGCACCTCCCGGGAATAGGGGGAGGCCCACACGCGGAACTGGCTGCCGCAGGCGTATCCCTCGCTGTAGTTTGCCAGGCGGGCCTGGAGGCGTACGCCCTCCCCGCCCAGGTTTCGCGCCTCCACCGACAGCCACTCCCCCGGCAGGAAATCCATGGGGGAGAAGACCAGTTCCACATTGTCCCGGGGCTTTCCCGTGGGAGGGAGGAGGCCGCGCCAGGCCAGGGCATTTCCGGCGGGGCTTTCCCCCAGGAAGCATCCCTCCGCGTCCCTCTCGTAGCATCCCTGGCTCTCGTGGACTTCAAAGAGCCCCGTCTGGGTGCCGTCGAAATAGACGCGCTCCCCGGCGGCGCAGAGCCAGGGGAAGGCCATGGCCAGCGCCATCCATGCCCAGACTCCTCCTTTGCGGCACATTCTTCTCATCCCTCTTCCTCCGTCTCCGCGTCCCGCGCCTTTTCCTCCCCGTGGGAAGGGGCTTCCTCCTGCTGCCGGAGCCGCCGTATCTCCTCGGCGCACTGCAGCAGGCTCTTCTTCCGTCCACGCCCCGTCTGCCCCAGCAGGGTCTGATGGGCCTGGGCAAGGCTTTCCCCCGCCCGGTCCAGCCACTTTTTCACATCGGCAAAGCACTCCTGGAAACTCTCCATCCGCGCCAGCAGCTGTTCCGTGGCGGCGTGGATTTGGCGGACATTCCGTTCCAGGCGCAGGTTTCCCCAGGCCAGGCCCACTACCCGGAGGCAGGCCATGAGGTTCAGCGGCCCCACCAGGAGGATTTTCCGGGTGGCGGCGTATTCCAGCAGTTCCGGCTGTTCAGCCAGGGCCGTCTGCAGCATGCTCTCCAGGGGAACGAAGAGGAGGACGCAGTCCACCACCGTGCACTCCCGGCTCTGGCGAAGGATGGCGGCGTAGTCCTTCGCCGCCAATTCGTCGATATGGCTGCGCATGGCCTTCAGGAAATCCCGCCTTGCGGCCGTCTTCTCCGCCTCGGTGGAGGCGCTGTCCAGCCGGAGATAGGCGGCGGCGCTGCACTTGCTGTCCACCACGAGATAGGCGCCGCTGTCGGGCAGGACCACCACGCAGTCGGGAATCCTCCGGTTTCCCTCCTCGCTTTGCACCACCCTGCCCCGGGTATCCCGCAGCGCCTGCTGGAGGAAGAAGTGGACATTTTCCCGGAGTTCGGAGGAGCGGAGGATGGTCCCCAGGACCTGTTCCCCGAAGAGCCCCTGGGATTTGGTGCCCTGGCCCAGCACGCTGGCGAGGCGGCGGGCCTCCTTGCCGATGGCCTCCGTCTGGCGCACCAATTCGCCCATGGCCCCCCGCAGGGAGGAATTGTCCCTCTGGTTTCCCTGCTGGAAATTTTGCAGTTCCCGGACGAACTCCTCCAGCCGATTCCGATAGGGCGCCAGGAGCCCGGAGAGTTCCTCCCGCTGGCGCTGGCGGAACTCCTGGGACTGGCTTTGGAGTTGCTGGGCGGAGAGGGCGGCGAAGGCGTCCCGCTGCCACTGTCCCTCCCGTTCCCGGCGTTCCCGTTCCTGTTCCACCTCCTGGCGGGGCACACACCCCCTGCGCCCCAGGAGGAAACCCGTGGCGAGTCCCAGGAGGAGGGCCAGGGCGAGGGCCAGGAGGAAGACGGGGCTCATGGGGTGTCAGCCTCCTTCGCCCCCTCCTGTCTTCGGCAGGTGGGCTGGGATTTCATGACCAGGCGGGAGATTCCGAAATAGGCGGCCAGGAAGAGGGCGGCCCCCAGGAGGACCCATCCATAGTGTTCCATGACCATGACCTTTCCCCGGGTGGTGATTTCCCCATAGTCCATCTGGGCGGTGCTGCGTCCCAGGGCGAAGCCCGCCGAGACAAGGATGGCATTCCAGGCTCCCGCCCCCAGGGCGGTGTATCCCGTGAAGGGACCCAGGGGCATTCCCGCCAGGCCTGCGGGCAGGCTGATCAACTGGCGGATGCCCGGCAGGAGGCGGCAGACGAAGGTGGTAGGGCGCCCATAGGCCAGGAAGATTTCCTGGGCCCGGTCCAGCACCTGGGGTTTCAAGAAGAAGTAGCGCCCGTATTTCCGGAGGAAGGGTTCCCCCACCCCCCGGGCCAGGAAATAGTTCACGTAGGCCCCCGCCAGCGCACCCAGCACCCCCACCGCCACGGACAACGCAAAGTCGCCGGCGGGGCTTCCCAGGGCCATCTCCCCCCGGGCCGCCAAAAAGCCCGCAGGAATCATCACCACCTCGCTGGGGAAGGGGATGAAGGAACTCTCCACGGCCATCAACAGGAACACCAGGGGATAGCCCCAGGTCCCCCCGTGGGAACACACCACAGCCAGCCACCGGGAAAAGTCCATGGGCAATCTCCGGGGGGCTAGAGGCTCTCCACGGCGATGGAGACCTTGAGCACATGGGCCTGGCCGGGTTCCAGGCGGCGCCCGTCATAGTCCACGTTGGCGTTCTCCACGCAGACCATGTTCCGGTATTCCTCGTCTCCGAAATCGGGCATGCGCCGGGATTTGGCAATCCAGGGATTCCAGACCACCCCCGTGTCGCTTCCCTCCTTGGCGATGCGGATGCGGCGTCCCATGACAGGGTCGGTGATCACGGCCTCTCCGGGGCAGTGGAAATAGACCCGGTCCGTCTCCTCGGTGATTGTGATTTCCCCGGGCTGGGGGTTGGGGGCGGGAGGGGTGGCAGGCGCCTTGTCCCGGAACGCGCATCCCTGGAAGCCGTGGATGGAGAGGGCGCGGCAATCCCCCACGGCATAGTAGGTGTGCAGGGCCTCTTCATAGGAGAAGGCCTCCTGCCCCGCGTTGACGGTGGACAGCGCCAGCTCCAGGCGTTCCCCCAGGCGCACCCGCAGGGACACCCGGAAGGCATGGGGCCAGACCCTCCGGGTCCCCTCCGTGTCCTGCGCCTCCAGCAACACCTCCGTGACGGAGTCCCCCGACTCCTTCCAGGACGCCAGGGACCACATCTCCTGGCGGATGAAGCCATGGGCGGTGGTGGCGCCGGGCACGCGGGAGGCCTCCGCAGGCCCAAACCATGGCCAGCACAGGGGGATTCCCCCGCGAATCGGCTTGCCGGAAGGAGTGTATTCCGACTTCTCGGAGAGGAAAAGCACCTCCCGATGGCCGGCGGGAACGTAACTGAGCACATGCGCCCCCATGAGGGAAATCTCGCAACGCCCACAGCGGTTCTGCAAATGAATCTCCGGAAGGCCGCCACGGCCCGTCAAAAGCTGTATCATCTCTCGGTGCAAGGAAAACTGGTTTGCCGGCAAAGAAGGGGGGGCGGGGAAAGGAGCGGCCCCCTCCCCGACTCTGGAAAACAAGGAAGATTGGCCGTCAATATAACCCGACTTCCCAAGGCCGACCCTGGAAAAGAGGAGCCCTCCCCCAGGAGACTCCCCGGCAAGACGGCCTCTCGCCGCCAGAAAAAGTCCACGCCTTTCCACAAAAGTCATAATCTATATGATTTTCAACAAGATATAAGAAACTTGTCAAAGACGGGGATTATCTTGTATCCCAGTCGGCTCCTATCCTGGAGCGAGGCCTTTCCCTTTCGCCGGGGCGCCTGGCCGCCCCTCCTCCCTGCCCCCGACTCTTCCCCGGAGCGTACTCCCCCCATGAAACACCTGCCCCCCCTTCTCCTGACGCTCTTCTCCGCCCTCTCCCTCGCCTTTGGCGCCCCCTCCATCGCCATCCACGGCACGGAGGCGCTGGAGACCCCCGCCCTATGGCCCCCCGACACCTGGGAATCCCTCGCCATCACCCTCACCCTCTCCCCCCTGCCGGAGGAGTGCCTCTACCTCTATGGGACCCTCCTCCTGCCCGACGGACAGGAAGCGGGGCTCTTCTCCACGCCAGTGTCGTCCACCGGGGAGGCCCGCCTCCTGCTGGACGGCGGAAGGCTGCGCGCCTACGGGCAGGAAGGGGCCTACACTCTGGCGTCCTTCCGCCTCCTCACCTCCCAGGGCTTCCAGGAACTGGAAGGCGCCTACACCACCAAGGACTACACGCCGACCCTCTTCCGCCCCCAATGCCAGTCCACCTTGCTGACCCGCAGGAACGGGGTGGAGTTCTCCTTCCACGAGGGCGGCGCCTCCCTCTCCTTCACCTGCCCCCCGGACTCCACCCTCCTCCCTGACTTCTTCTACCAGGAGGACTGTGTCTTCGACGGCTTCGCCGTGGGGCTGGACTACCTATGCACCTCCCACCTGCTCCCCGCCGACGCCCCCGGGCTCTTCCTCACGCCGACCTACGCCGGACTCGACCTCTCCCAGGAAGGATTCCAGGCCCTCTGGAACACCGGCGACAAAAACGGGGACTTCTCCCCGGGGGAGACCCTCTCCCTCTCCTTCCCCCTGGAGGAAAACCTCATTCCCGACGAGGAAAGCCTCCCCGTAGAGGACTCCCTCTGCCTCATCCTCTTCTACCACTGCCTCTCCCACCAGATGGAGGAGACCGGAATGCTGGCCTACCACCCCTTCGACACCAACCAGGACCTCCAAATCTCCCAGGAAGAACTGGACGAGGGACGGGTTCTCTGGAATACCGGAGAGGCCGACTCCCCCCTGCTCCTGGAGGCCATCGGCCTCTGCGGCGCCCTGGCCTACGGCTACGACGCCCCCAGCGGACGCTTCTTCCCCACGGCATCCCCCCATGAGCCAACTCCTCCCCCGGTTCCTCCCCCTCCTCGCCCTCCTCCTCGCCCCACTGCTGGCCGCCCAGGACGCCATCCCCCCCACCCCAAGCCCCGCCTTCCCCTCCCCCCAGCAATGGGCCAGGGGACACAAGGCCCGGGGCGCCGGCCAGCCCCTCCCCCCAGGGGAGGAAATCCTCCGGACGGAGACATTCTTCGTCCACCAGGAAGCCCAGGAGAAGTGGACCTGGGGCCCACGAGGTTCCTACAAGGCAACCCTCCCCATCCACCGCTACTTTGGAAGCCGGGAGCAAATCCAGGCGATGGTGGGAGCCGGCCTGATGCCCGCCAAGGCCACCCTGGTCATCCCGGCGGACGACTGTGACTCCAATGGCTGGGGAGGCTCCACCGAGACCATCCCGGAAATCGACCAGGTCTACTTGAACGGCCACTATGTAGGAACCCTGAAGGGCGAGAACGAGGAACTGGCCCTCAATCTCCTGGAAGTCCCCCTGGAGTGGATCCACTTCCCCGCCGCCCCCGGAGAGACCGCGGACAACCACCTGGAAATCCTGGTGGACACGGGCAACGACACCTCCATCTGGGTCCTGGGGCAGCTCTGGCAGGCCCTGGTCATCCCCGCCCCCTCCCCCATCCTCCTGGTCCATGGCTGGACGGACATCCAAGATATGCTCTCCTCCTTCCAGGAACAGCTCTCCCACACCCTGGGGGTCCCTTCCTTCCTGGCCTTCCTCCCCGCCTTCGCCTCCCCTGAACTCAACGGCCTCTTCCTGCAGGACACCCTCTCGAGATTGACCCGGCGCTGGGGCGTGGAAAAGTTCCATGTCGTGGGGCACAGCAAGGGAGGGCTGGACCTCCGCGTACTCATCGACGCCGCCGGTGAAAACTCCCCCCTGGTCAGAAGCGCCTTCCAAATCAGCACCCCCAACCTGGGAAGCCGGGTGGCCGATGTCATCTCCTACCCCAGCGGGCTCCTGGAAAGGGGCTTCAGCCAGGCGGCCGCCCAAGTGGCCGACGCCCGCCGCTCCTCACCGGGCTTCCGAAGCCTGCGCACGGAAGACTGCCGGCTCTTCAACCAGAGATTCCACAGCCCCAACGTCCCCCTCCATACCGTCATGGGCATGGTGGAGACGGAAAACCTGCCCATGACCTACCGCTCCCTGGTCTGGCTCTCCGACCTGCCCCTCCCCAACGACGGCATTGTCACCGTGGCCAGCGCACACGCCCTGAACACCCAGTTCCCGGAATCCCCCCTGGACTCCCAGGACACCTCCCTCTACGACCACTCCTCCATCGTCAGGGCAGGAGCCCCGGCGCCCCTGCAGCTCCTCCACCGCATCCTGCAACAGGAAATGGCGGAACAGGGCCTCAATCCCCCCCCCGCACCCCAGAAGACCCGCTCCTCCGCCCTCGCCCCACCCCAGGCACCGGCACCGGAGGGCGTCGCCACGGATTCGGGGGAGGCAGGGGAGCCTTCCTCCCCCGGGAGGGCATCCTGGACTTTCCTCCTGAAGGGCGGGACATCCGTCCAGCGGCGGCTCTCCCTGGCTTCGGGGGAGTTCACCCTCATGCTCATCTCCGCCCTGGAGGGGACCCAGGCCCAAATCCTCCTGCCCGGGGAAAGCCTCCCCCATCCCCTGGAGTGCCTGCCGGCGGACGAAACCCCGTTCTTCCAGGGGAGTCCGCTTCTGGGGACATTCCGCGCCGAGACACCGGGGGAGGCGCTCCTCGCCATCCTTGCCCCCCAGGAGGCCCCGGAACGCCTGGTGACCCTGCTCTTCCGGGGCAACCAGGCCGGTCCCCCCCGCCTGCCCGGCCTGCAGCTGGCCTCCCTCTCCACCGACCAGCCGCCCCCAGGGGAAATCCTCTTGGAGGCCAGGTTGACGGGATTGGGGGAGGAGGAGGCGCCCCCTGGGGAACTGGAATGGAGCGCCTTCTCCCTGGAGGCCCCGGAGACCCCCCTTCCCCGGGAGTGGTTGGCCCAGACGGGAAGGCACGAGGAAGGCAAAGGCGAGGAAAAGACCCACCTCTTCTCGGCGCGCTTCTCCCCCGGCCGGCCAGGCACCTGGCGGATCTGCGCCTCCGTCCCGGGCACCGGCGGGGTCTCTCCCTGGGAACTCCCCACCGGCTCCCTGCAGGTCCAGACCTACGGGGGAAAGGCCCTCCTCTCCTCCCCCCTGGAGGAATCGGTGGAGGACTCCCCGGAGGGGAGGAAGCGGCTCGTCTTCCAGGCGGAGGCCGTCGTCGGATGCGCCGGACGCCATGCCTTGACGGCGGTCCTGGCCACTCCCGACGGAACGGAATTGCTGACCCGGGGCTTCCAATGGGACGCCCAGCCGGACACCCCGCAGACCTGCCGACTCGTCTTCGAAGAGGAAGCCCTCCCCCAGATGCCGGAGGACACCCCCTGGCTCCTAAAGGAACTCCGGCTCTTCTGGAAAGGAACCTCGGACGCCCCTTCCCCCCCTGTCCCCCTCCTCCTTCTCCACCCCAACCAGCCCGTGGATGATACATGCCGGACACTCTTCTCCACCCTCTCCAGGGGAGCCTCCCTCTCCGGGGAGGGCACGGAACGCCTCCTCCAACCGGGCGCCCTCCAGGGGGCGCAACTGGAACTCACCCTGGCAATCCTTCTTCAGGCCACCCCGCCAGACGCCCCCCTCCCCGCCATCACCCTTCCCCTCTTCACCGCCAGTGGGCAGTGCCTGGCCCAGGCCACCACCTTTCCCCGGCAAAGGGAGGATGGCTCCTGGGAGGCCGTGGCCCTCTTTCCCAGAGGCGCCCTCCTCCACGCCCAGGAAGACGGCCCCTACACCGTCCGGAAGGGGTACCTCTCCCGGGTCAATGACCAGGGAGAGACGGAATACGCCCCACTGCAGGGAGAATACCAGACTAAACCCTACAGCCGCTTTCTCTTCCACGATGCCTGGCTCCGGGAAATGGCCACCCCCGGGCAGGATCGCCTGGCCCTCACTCCCCTTCCCCTCCCGGAAGAAGAAACCGGTGGAAGCACTCCAGGCCCCGCCCTCCGCCTCCAATTCGCACAGGGAGAGACGGAGACGCCTCCCTCCCCCGGCGATGAATTCCTCCTCTTCTACCCCCTCCAGGACTCCGCCCCCCCCTTTGCCCGCCCCGCCAAGCCCTATGCCCAGGACGGGCTCTTCGGTTCCGCCCTGGACCTCACGGAGGACGTCCGCGCGCTTCTCCCCGCCCTCGGCAACGGAAATGCCCTGCTGGAAGAGGGGGAGAGCCTGGACCTGGCCATCCCCCTGCAACGGGAGTTGACCGAAGAGGAACGGAATTCCCTCGCCCTCCTCATCCTCTCCCGGGAATCCCCCGCCCCAATACGGAAGGCCCAGGCCGTCCTCCACATCATGGACAAAAACCAGGACCTCTCCATCGACCCCGAAGAGGCGGAATACGGACGACGGCTATGGAAGGCAGGGTGTCTCTCCCCCGAAATCCTGCTCAACGGGCTCTATCTGAACGGACATCCATACCAATACGACTACGCCCGGGGAAAGCATCTGCGCCGGGAATGACCCCCCTCCTCCTTCAGGAACGCCACCGGCGAAAGAGGGGCTTGAAAAGCCCACGGTATATCTTCTGGCGGAAAAACCGCCCAAGGCGCAGCAGCATCCCCGGGGCATTCTCCTCCCACTCCTCCCGGGTCACCAGGGAAGGAACCGCCTCCTTCAAAATCTTCACCAGGGAATAGTTGTCGGAACCCCGCAGTTGACGGTAGAGGAAATGCTCCCCGTCGGACTCCCTCATCCCCGTGGCCCAGTCTATGATGCGCGGAGGCGCCCCAGCCACGCCGGGCACCATCACGTTCGCCCGGCGAAAGTCCCCGTGGACAAACCCCGCCTGGTGCAGACGACGCAACTCCTCCCGCAACGCAGCATAGAACTCCGGGGGAGGAGGAGCACCCCCCGTCCTGGCATAGTGGTGCAGGCTCTCCAGTTCCTCCCCGCTGACATACTCCATGACCAGGGTGTGGCCCCCTATCCTGGCATAGGGACGGGGGGCGCAGCGGAAGCCCGCCTCCCACAGCCCCGTCAGCATCCTCCATTCGTTCCGGACACTCCGACGCCCGAAGAAAAGCCGGGAAAACCAGCCGTTGCGCCAAAAGGTCTTCACCAAGAGACACTGCCCCTCCCTGCGCCACAGATACACCGCCCCAGTGGCACAGGAGGTCGAGCCACGAAGAAGTTCAGATTCCGCCAGCAACTCCTTCATGGAGATGGACGGCAAGGAAAACCCCTCCCGCTCATCACGCTCGACTGTCACTGTTCTCTCCTCCAACAACCATACATGGGCGAAATGGCCCAATCCACGAAAATTCTCATCATGCGCCTCCGCAGCGACGGAACCCCGGCCTCTCCCATCCCCGGGATGGACGGGCGGCCTTGGGCCCCTGGGGTTTCCCCACCGCCCCCAGAGCCACGTACGACGCGATTCCAGGGCAAAGGGCAAATAAAAAGCGGGCGGAAGGCGCCTTTGCCATTCCGCCCATCTTTTTTGTCTTGCGGGTAATATGGCAGGGTTTGGCCGTTCCGCAAGGGCCATTCCCCCCCCCGGGGGGAAGGAGGCAGGGCGAAAGGGAGGCCCATTGCCCCCCTGGGGAACAACCCCTGTTTCCAGGATATAGTACCCCCCATCCTTATCAACGCCACCGCCCCCTCCCCATGCGCATCCTCTATTTTTCCGACATCCATCTCCATTTCCAGCCTCTGGAACTCCTTCCCGACGCAGACCTGGTCCTCATCGGCGGAGACTTCACCAACTTCGGCACCCCCCAGGAGTTCCGGGAGGCCATCCGGCTCGTGGAAGCCCGCTTCCCTCATTTCCTGGCCGTGGCGGGCAACCTGGACCCCGCCGAAGCAGATATAATCCTGGAGGAAACAGGCCATGGCCTCCCCGCCCGGCCCCTTTCCCGGAATGGCCTCGCCATGATGGGAATCTCCGGAAGCAACCTCTGCCCCAAGGCCACCCCCTTCCAATGGGAAGACGGGGCAATGGAGGAAAGACTCGCCAAACTGCCCCCCCTCTCCCTGGACATCCTGGTGACCCATGCCCCGCCCCTGGACAGCGGCGCAGACGTCATCCCCAATGGACTCCATGTGGGAAGCCGCGCCATCGCCTATCTCGCCTCCCAGGCCAAACCCCGCCTCCATCTCTGCGGACATATCCACGAGGCCGCCGGAATCTTCCCCTCCCCAAACACCACATTGGTGAACTGCGGTGCCTTCGGAGAGGAGGGAAGACACGCCCTCATCCACTGGGACACCCCCGACGACACCCCCAAGGTGACCCTCCACGCCTGCCAATCCCCCACCCACGACACCCCATGAACCAGGACAGGTCCCCCAACGCCGCCAGCCTGGAAGGACTCACCCTCCTGGGCAGCGCCACCCCCACCCAATACCCCACCCAATACGACCCCTCCCTCCTGGAAGTGGTCCCCAGCCCCGTGGAAGAGGACTACTGGGTGAAATTCAACTGCCCGGAATTCACCTCCCTCTGCCCCAAGACAGGACAGCCGGATTTCGCCACCCTCACCATCGCCTACGTGCCCGACCAGGTGATTGTGGAAAGCAAGTCCCTGAAACTCTATCTCTTCAGTTTCCGGAACCACGGCGCATTCCACGAGGCAGTGGTCAACATCATCCGCAGGGACCTCCAGGAAAGGCTCCGCCCCCGATACATTGAGGTGTGGGGAAAGTTCCTTCCCAGGGGAGGACTCTCCATCGACCCCTACACCAACTGGGGACGCCCCGGGACCCGCTACGAAACCCTGGCCTCCTTCCGCTTCCAAAGACACGACTTGAGCCCAGAAAGGGTCGACAACCGATAGGCGACCTACCCGGCAACACTCCCCCAGGACCACCATGAAGAAGGAACCCAAAGTATACCACTGCGGCAATCTCACCTATACCCTGCCGCAACTCTATCTCCTCTTCTTCTGGCTTATGCTGGGGGTCTCCTGCCTGGGACTCGCCAATACCCTGCCCGCCTCCATCATCCCCATCCAAATCAAGGAGCTGGGCATCAGCGACACCGCCAGTTGGCTCATCCTGGCGTGCATCGGCACGGTCCTCAACATGACCGTCTGCCCCTATATCAGCGTCGCCAGCGACCTCTACCGGAGCAAATGGGGGCGGCGCATTCCCTTCATCGCCCTCTCCATGCCCCCCGTGGTGCTGGCCTTGGTGCTCTTCGCCTTCACCCAGCGCTTTGGCGGGGCCCTGGCCTCCTGGGTCCAGCCCTACTGGCAGACCAGCCCCGCCACCATGACTGCCGTGGTCATCGGCCTGGTGATGCTCCTTTTCCAGTTCTTCATGATGTGGATCAACTCCGTCATCTGGTACATCTTCATCGACATCATCCCGCCCCAGTTCTTCGGGCGCGTCATGGCCTGCGTCCGGCTGGCCCTCCAGTTTTCCGCCGCCTTCTTCCACTATTTTCTCTTCCCCATCGCCCAAAAGCATGCCACGCCCATTTTCCTCTCCGTGGCGGTCCTCTACGCCGTGGGCATCGTCCTCTTCTGCCTGAATGTAAAGGAGGGGGAATACCCGCCCCTGACAGAGGAGCAATTGCAGCGGAAGAACGCCAAGGGCCTGGATCTTCTCAAGGCGAAATTCCGCGGCTTCCGGGAGTTTGTCACCTATACCTTCTGCCACAGGGTCTACGTCCTGCGGTATCTCATCCATCTGGTGGGCGCCATCGGCGGGGGCGCCGGGGTATTCGGCTATTTCCTTTTGAGCAAGCAGCTGGAACTGACGGACACGGACATTGGCCACATGAACGGAATCAGCGGCATGGTCTACTCCGCCGGCATCCTCCTGGCCACACTCCTTCCTGCGCTGGTCAACCGGTGGCACCCCATGCGGATTATCAACTACAACGGCATCTTCAACTGCCTTATCGCCCTGCCCTTCTACTTCCGATGGCTCCTGGGCACCATGCCCCCCCAGGTCTATGTGAACCTGGTCATCGCCAATTCCGTCATCAACCTCTTCCTCTCCGGCTTGATTACCGTCAGCGACCAGCCCCTGGAGATGATGCTCTTCCCCAAATCCCGCTACGGCACCTTCTGCGCCATGCAGGCCATGCTGCGTTCCTGGGCGGGTCTCCTCTCCGGGCTGCTGGTCGCCCGGCTCTTCGACTATGTGGCCGCCCATTTCACGGAGTGCTCCCTCGCCCTGAAATATGGAACCGGCTGGCACTATCGCCTCAGCCAAGTCTGGTCCATCCCCTGGACACTCCTGGCCGCCTATCTCTCCTTCCGCTTCTACCGGGAATGGGCGAAACTGGGAGGCTACCATAACTACTCCGCCCCCGCCCCCTGGATGCCAGAGGGCAGGGAAAAGGTGGAGGCCCTCCCCTGCGCCCCCGTCACCTCCCGGCAAATGAAGGGCAGTCTCTTCTTCTTCGACGGCTTCTTCCTCTTCTTTGCCCTCCTCACTCCCCTGGTGGCCCTGTGGCACTGCCGCTGGAGAAACGGCACTCCCCTGGTCGACCCCCTGGCCCCCTCCACCAACACCCTCATGAACCGCCTCCGGGATTTCTTCTGCTGCGGGGGAGAACCCCAGTTCTTCCAGGAGTATTTCCTCCTGCCCACTCTCTTGACTACGCTTGCCCTCCTCCTTTGGATCCCCCTTCGAATCTATCTCCATCGACACGCCAGCAAAGCCCAGGATGGAATCGGACTCTTCCAGCCAACCCTCCTGATTATCCTGCTTGGACTCCACGGACTGGATTTGCTCAACAACCTCTGGGGAATCCTCCATACCCCAGGACTCTATGGCGCCAGGCTTATGCTCCTCTCCTCCTCCTCCGTACTTCTGGGAGTGGTGACCATCGCCGTCTTCCATTGCATGGAACGGGGAGTCTCCGTGGGCAAACGCACCCC
>JAEDNB010000037.1 GCA_016302725.1 Lentisphaeria bacterium | reverse complement strand
TGCTGGCAGTAGGTGAACTCGGGGGAGATGGTGATCTGGGCGGCCTGGGTGCGGTGGAAGCTGAGCCGGATGAGTTCGCCGATGGCCTCGGGGGAGGGCTTCTCCTCCCCCACGAAGGCGTGGATCATGGCGCCGGACTCGATGAGGGAGTGGAAAACCCCCTGCCTGCGGATGCGCTCCACCAGGGAGACCGGGGCCTCCGCCGCCAGGTGGATGGAGTTGGTGTAGTAGGCCACGTCCTCGGTGTCCCCCTTGAAGCAGGTGAGGGCCTCGGGACGGTAGTAGAGGAGGTCGGCCTTCGCCAGGCGGCGGGCGGCGGACTCGGCGGGGGATTCCTCCAGGGTGAACTTCAAGCCCAGCTTCTCCGTGTACTGCTTGGTGCGCAAATACATGTGGGCGGTGAGGCGAAGGGCCATGTCATAGGCCTCCTCGCTCTCGTGCATCTCCTTCCCCGTGAGGAATTTCACCATGTCGTTCATGCCCAGCATCCCGATGATGTAGGTGCACTTCTCCAACTCGATGTAGGGACGCCCGTCGCAGGCGGTCTTGCCCACCTGCCACAGGGGACGGCCAGGCTCCGACATCATCAGCGCAATCATCTTCTTCTTCTGCAGATGGGCCTGGATGGCCAGGTCCATCATCTTGTCAATCTCCTGGCAGGCGCCCTCGTAGGTGCGGTTGCCGGCCCGGGAGGCGCGGAAGGCGCACTGGGGCAGGTTGATGGTCACGTTCTGGAAGCCGCAGAAGCGCAGGCACTCGGGATGGCGGAGCATCCGGTTGTCCGTGATGGTGGTGCGCAGGCGGCAGCAGGCGGAGAGGGTGACCTCGTCCCGGTCGAAGATGAAATAGGTGGAGCCATTGTGGCTGGCCAGCTGGCAGGCCTCCTGGAAGATGCGGTATTGCTCCGGGTCCTCGAAGGTCTCGGCGGAGACGTGGAAGTCGCACTTGGGGAACTCGAAAATGTGGCCGTTCCGGTCTCCCTCGCCCCAGACTTTCAGCAGGGCGCTGGTGAAGCGGCGGGCTTCCTTCTCGTATTCCCCGTAGCAGACAATGTGTTCTCCCCGGCGGGTGAGTTCCTGGGTGACGCTGTCATCGGTGTAGAGCCCGTTCTTCTCGTTGTAGAGTTCCCGGAGCACCAGGCGTTCCTGCCCGTCGGCCTCCTTGAGGTAGAGGCTCATGAGGCGGTTGCCATTGGCGTCGGTGGCCTCCTGGAGGCGTTCCACCAGGGGATGGATGTTCCCCTGGGCGTCCATCAACTGGTAGTGTCCGCCGGGGCCCACGGCGGGGACGTTCCGCATGTACTTGGGGACGCCCGTGTGGATGTTGAAGTCCAGGAAGAGGGTCTGCCCACCCCGGGAGAAGGCGTTTTGGGAGCCGTTGAAGATGAGTTCCTGGGCGACCTGCTTCAGGTGCTTGTCATCCATGCCCACCAGGTAGGGGGCGTAGAAGATGTTGATGTAGGCGATGCCCAGGGCGCCGGCGTAGTTGGCCTGCATGGAGGCCAGGTAGGTGTTCAGGTGTCCGGTGAGGACGCTGGCGCTGCGGGCGGGGAAGGATTCGGTGTTGAGGTTGGTCAGTCCGCAGAGGCCGTATTTCTTGATGTACTCGATGGAGTGGCTGGAGCAGTAGACGCGGTGGGGGTATCCCAGGTCGTGGAGGTGGATGGCGCCGGTGTCGTGGGCGGCCTTGACCTCGGAGGAGAAGATGGCGTCCAGGCCCCACTGCTTCAGGACCAGTTCGGCGATGGAGAGGTTGACCGCCTCGGGGTTGTTGTTGACGATGTTGCTGTTTTCGTTGGACTTGGAGTACATGAGGTTTTCCACGAACTCCCGGGGGACCGCATACATGGAGAGGTCCCGGAGGCGTCCGGCGTATCCCCGGGACTCCAGCACGTTGTTGACCATCTCCCGGATGAGGAGGGTGTTGACCCGCTTCATGCCGCTGGCGATGATTTCGTTCTCCACCTCCTTGGCCACCCCGATGGCCTCCTCCAGTTCCATGTTCAACTTCTCGGTGAGCTTGCGGACAATCTTGGCCCGGTCCCAGGTGCCCAGGGAGGCGTCGCCCATGGACTGCACCAGGAGGAGGCTCTGGTCGGTGAGGTCGCCCTTGGGGGCCTTCGCCCCCTTGCCGCTGACCCGGATGGCCTGGCGGGCGCGCTCCCGGCTCTTCCGGTAGCGCTTGTAGGCGGCCACGGTGGCGGGAAGGCGGTGCTCGGAGAGGGTGATTTCCACCACGTCCTGCACATCCTCGATGTTGGGGATGCGGCGCCCCTCGCCGTCGGGCTGCACATAGTATTCGCAGAGGGGGTTGTCCAACTGGGCGACCACGTCCTGGGCAATCTTGGCCGCCTCTTCCCGGGTGAAGGCACGCCCCTCCTGGGAGGCGGCGGCCTGGCCCGCCTTGTAGATGGCGTTGGCAATCTTCTCGGCGGTGAAGGGGACGACCAGCCCGTCACGCTTGCGGAATTTCAGGAAGGGGGAGGAGGTGGTGTGCGCAGGGGTTTCCATCGGGGCGATAAGGGAGGGGAATAGGGTGGAATAGGAAGGAGCCCCCTCCCGTGCTGGGAGAAAGGGGCGGCAGGGAAAGGCAGGCCGGGGCGCGGCCTGCCCCCGCGACGGGGGCAAGGGCTCCGGAATCAGGACACTTTCATACTATATCTGGCTCCAAGCCCCATGCAAACACAATATCTAGTGGATGGGGAAGATTCTTTGTAAGTCTGCCATGGGGATTTTCATAACCTGGCTTTTGGCAAGGATATGCAGGGTACAAAAAAAGTCCCATAAAAATTATGGGACTGCCCCTATCCATGGGGTTTCCGGGGGATTCCACCCCCATATCTTGTGTCTTTTCCCGGCGTATGCGGGGTTATCGGAAGCGTTTGGTCCGGCGGGGATTGGGGGCTTCCTTTTTCACGGCCAGGATGATATGGCGGACGGGGTCCTGGGGTTCCAGGGAGAGTTCCAGGTCCTCCACCAGGTCGAAGCCGAAGGCGGGGCATGCTTCGGCGAAGGCGGGGCGTTCCTCCAGGGGCCAGCTTTGTCCCTTCATCAGGAGGAAGACTCCCCCCACAGCCAGCAGTTCGGCGGCGTCGGGGAGCAGGTCCACTCCCTTTCCCACGGCCCTGGCGGTGACCACCTCCGCGTGGTGGAGCAGGTCTGGGCGTTCCCGTCCCACGTCCCGTCCCCGGAAGGCGCATGCGGCGCCCTTTCCGGTGCGGGGGATGAGGGGGATGGAGGCGTTGAGGAAATCCACCTTTTTCTGCCGGGAGTCCACCAGGGTGAAATTCTGTGTGGGCATCATGGTCATGAGGGGGAGGCCCGGGTATCCCCCGCCGCTTCCCAGGTCCACCAGGGCGCTTTCCGGCTGGCAGAGGGTGGCCAGGACCGGCAGGAGGGTCAGGGAATCCAGGAGGCTGAATTTCAGGTAGTCCCTGGGGGTGGTGAGCCGGGTGAGGTTCATCCATTGGTTCACGCCCGTCAGGTGGCTGTAGAGGGCCTGGAAGGTCTCCCGCCTGGGATTGGGGTCTGGCAGGTCCAGTTCCTGGCATTGCCGGAGGAACCATTGCCACTCTTCCTCCGGGAAGGCCAGGGAGGGGTAGTTGGCGGGGCGCAGGTCCAGGGGAGCCCGTTCAGGCGCGTGGGCGGCGTGGGGGAGGGCGGTCATGGGGCGGCGTGGGAGTGTGGTGTGCGGGGTCAGGCGCGGCTTTTCCGGACGGAGAAGCCGAAGTGTCCCAGTTCCTGCCCCAGGGAGTAGTAGTGTCCGTGGGCGTAGGCCAGGAGGTTGGCCTTCTGGAGGTCCAGGCGTCCCTTTTCATCGATGAGGGAGGAGGTCACCTGGACGGCCACCACTTCCCCGATGTACAGCACGTGGGAGCCCAGTTCCAGTTTCTGCCGCACCCGGCATTCCAGGGCCAGGGGGCACTCCTCCACGATGGGGGCGGTCACCTGGGAGGCCGCCCTGGGGGTCAGTTTCCGGGCGGCGAACTTGTCAGTGTCCCTGCCGCTGGCCACGCCGCAGTAGTCCACTGTCTCCGCCTGGTCCGCGGTGGGGAGGTTGACGGTGAAGGCCTGGAGAGTTTCCAGGAGGCTGTAGGTGAACCGGCTGGGCCTGACGCCGATGCCCACCATGGGGGGCTCGGAGCAGAGGGTGCCCGCCCAGGCGGCGGTCATGAGATTCCAGGGAAGGCGCCGTCCGTCCCCGGTCCCCACCAGGACGGCGGGGACCGGGGCGAGCTGGGTGCTTCCGGGCCAGATGGTCTTATCCACGGGCATGGGGGCTCCTTTGGGGGGGGATCAGCACTTCCAGCCGCATTCCCGCATGAGCTGGAGGAACTTGCGGCAGTAGTCCAGGTAGATTTCCCGGCGGAATTTCTTGGCGGCCTCGCTGTTGTTGTCGCCGTTGGGGTCGTGGAAGACGTAGCCCACATGGGGTTCCATGGTGATTCCGCCGTCGTATCCATTGGCCAGGAGGTCTTTCATGATGGCGCGGACATCCCCGGCGCCCTCTCCGGCGAAGGTGAAGGTGGGGGTGGGCCTGACGCCATCCTCCCGGGGCAGGGCCAGGGCGTCCTTGATGTGGATGTGGGTGATGTAGGGTTTGCAGAGGCTGTAGAACTCCCAGGCGGACTGGAGGGGGTAGGGCTTCTGTCCCAGTTGCCGGTAGTTGAAGCAGGGGTTGCCGGTGTCGAAGATGAGGGTGAAGGCGGGGCTGTCGACGGCTTCCAGGAGTTTCAGGGTGTGCTTGTGGCTCATGCCGCCGTAGTTCATGCAGTTTTCATGGCCGTAGACGATGCCGTTGTCCTCGCAGATTTTCACCAATTCCCGGACTTTGGCGAAGATGATGGCCTCCAGTTCGGGGGAGTCTCCGGGTTCGTCCTGGGGGACCAGGAAGGACATGCCCCGGATGAGGCGGCATCCCAGCTTCCGCATGCGGGGGATGGCGGCGAGCAGTTCCTGCTTGCTGGCCTGGAAATCCTCTTCCTTGCGGGGATGCCTGGCCCAGTTCGCCACGGCGCTGCCGTAGCAGTTGATGTGGATTCCGGCGTTGTCCAGGGCTTCCTGGAGGGCGTCGAATTCCTGGTCGCTCATCGTGCCCAGCACCTTGCCGTCCACATTGCGCAGTTCGATGTTGGACCAGCCCAATTCCTTGGTGATGGCAATCTGTCCAGCCAGGTCGCCGCAGGCTTCGTCAGTGAATCCGGAGAAGAACATAGTGGTGGGGGTGGGGGATGTGGTGGAAGGGTGGTGGGGGGGCCGTTCCTGTCCTGGGGCCTCCGCTATAGGGACTGTGCGGTTTTGAAGAAGACCTTTGCGAATCTGCCCAGTTGCTCCCTGGGGTGGAGCTTGAGGAATTCCCTGGCGCATTGGAGGACTGGCTCCCCGCATCCCTTGGGCAGTCGGAGTCCCGCCGCCTGGGAGAGCCGGTCGACGTCCCTAATGTAAGCCGCCCGTGCCAGGATGGAAGCGGCGGCGACGGCCACGTCGGCCTCGGCCTTCGGGTGTTCGTCCAGGAGGATTCCCTGTCCCCGTTCCATGAGGGCCCGTTGGACCAGGTTTCCCTTTCCGAACTGGTCGGAGATGGCCCTGGGGCAGTCGGGGGCGAGTTCCAGGAGGGATTCCAGGGCCCTGGCGTGGGCCCAGGCCAGGATTCGGTTGAGGTTTCCGTGCCTTGCGTGGAGTTGGTTCAGTTTTTCAGGGCTGATGGTGACGAGGGCGAAGCGCCGGGGGAGGAGTTGCCGGATGAGGATGTCCAGCCGGAGGGTCTGCTGGTCGGAGGAGATGGCCTTGGAGTCCCGCACCCCGGCGTCCAGGAGTTTTGCGGCGGTGAGGGCGTCGGTGTAGGCGCAGGCCACCGCCAGGGGGCCGAAGAAGTCGCCCTTGCCCGATTCGTCAATGCCCGCGTGGGGGGTGAACATATCGGGGGAGCCTTTCAGGGCGCTCTCCAGGGCGCTCTCCTTGGCGGCGGGGGTGGCGGGGCGCTGTTCCGGCAGGAAGGCCTCTGCCCAGGCCTGGGCTTCCGCGCCCTGGAAGCAGGTTTTGCCCGAGAGGTAGGCGGTGACATTGGTCTTGCCCTGGGAGGCCCTCCAGTGGGCGTAGGGGACCTGGGAAAAGGACATTCCCCGGGCTTCCAGGAGGGCGTGGAGGCGGGCGATTTCCTGGGGGTCCAGGGGGAAGACCAGGGTGGTGGAGGAGGCAGGCATGGTGGCGGGGGCGTGCGGGGATTCCTTGGGTCAGGGGGCCTCTCCCTCCCGGGGGGCGGGGGAATCCTGCCCCTGGGGGGGCTGCGCCTTCTTGGCGGCATGGCGTTGGACGAAGCGCGCGAGGAGGATGACCAGCCAGAGGAGGAGGAGGGTGCCCAGGAAGGCCAGGAAGAGCAGGAGAAGGAGCTGCCCCATGGAGTCCATGGTGGCGGGGGGAGTTCCTGGGGGAGTTCGGAGACGACGGCGTCTGGCATGGGGAATCAGGGGAGGCGGAGGCGGAAGAGGGTGCGGTTCCGGCGGGTGTCGCCGGCGGTGGCGGGGATGGGTTCGGGGAGTCCCAGGAGGGCGAGGTAGTCCTGGAGTTCCCGTTGGTTGTGGGCCAGCAGGAGGAGTTCCTGTCCGCTTTCGAGGGGAGGGAGGAGGTGCTTGGGGGGGCGGTTGCTGGGGAAGACGAGGGGGCTGTTTTTTGGGGTGTCGCCGGGGGGACTCTGGGCGTTCCAGTAGAGGAGGAAGGAGGGGGCGTCGGAGGGATTGATGGCCAGGGGGGGGGCGGGGCTGCCGTCGTCGGGGGCCTGTGCCGCCAGGGCCTGCGCCCAGAGGCTGTTGCCCTGGTCTCCCCGGTAGTATTGCTGGAGGAGGTTTTGGGGCGGGGGGGCGCCCTGGGCCATTTGCCACTGGGTGATTTTGTCTCCCAGGAAGCCCAGCAGCAATCCCGGGAGGATGGCCAGGGGGAGGAGTCTCCCGGGGGATGTGACCCGTGGGTCGGGGGGCTGGGGGAAGGCGGGGGAGCCCTTCAGGGGGAGGACGGCGCCCAGGGTGAGGAGGGGGAGGAGGGGGAGGAAGACCCTGGGGAAGGGGGCGTGCCCTCCCGGGGCGGCGGCCAGCAGGGCGGCCAGGATGGCCGCCAGGGCGCCTTCCGCCAGCGCCAGGGGGCGGGAAAGGCCGCCTCGCGCCCGGGCCTGGGGGAGCAGGAGGAGGGCGGGCAGGAGATGGAGGGCGAAGGCCGCCAGGAGATGGAGGGCCACCAGCCAGCCCGAACTCCAGCCGCCGGAGTCCACCCGTGCCCGCTGGAAATCCTCCCAGAGGGTCAGGTAGTAGGCACAGCCGGAAGAGGCCCCCAGGAGGAGCGGCCAGAGCAGGCGGCATGCGCGGCGGAGGCGCTGGGGGAGGGTCCCCTCCCGGCAGAGGAGGGCTCCCGCTACGCAGAGGGCCAGGGGGGCTGTCGCTGCCGAGGGCATGACCAGGGGGAGTCCCAGGGCGCAGAGGAAGAGTCCCAGCCCGTTCCGGAAGGTGGGGCGCTCCAGCCGGAAGAGGAGGAGGGTGAGGGCCAGGGTGGAGAGGAAGAGGGCCAGGGGATAGCCCCGCATATAGATGGCGAAGGCGGCGAAGAGGGGGCTGGCGGCCAGGAGGAAGGCGGTCCAGAGGGCCAGGGGGGCGCCCAGCCAGCGGCTCCATTGGCGCTGGACCAGAAGCAGGGTCCCCAGGGAGAGGAGCAGGGAGGGGAGGCGGAGCAGGGGTTCGCTCCCCGCGGCGGCGGGGGACAGCCGGAGCCAGAGCCACTGGATGGCGTTGGCCAGGAAGTGGTTGTTGGCAATCCGATAGTCCCGGAAGACCTCCCAGAGGGACTCCTTGGGCAGGAGAAAGAGTTGCAGGGAGAGCACCTCGTCATACCAGAGGTCCCCCAGGAGCCAGGGGAGGCTTCGGAGGAGGAGGAAGAGGCAGAGGAGGCTTCCCCAGGGCAGGGGCCTGGGGGCGGGGGGGGGCGGGGGCGTGGAGGGGGTCATTCCAGGTCGAAGTCAAAGGAGAGCCCGTCGTAGGCCAGGGTGCATCCCGGGGCCACGAGATGCCGGTCCCGCTCATAGAGGATGTCGTGGGTCAGGTGGGTCAGCCATGCCCGCTGGGCGCCGATCCGGTGGAAGGCGTCCTCCGCCTGAAGGATGTTGAAATGGGTGGGGTGGGCCTTCCAGCGCAGGGCGTCCACCACGATGTCCGTGATTCCTTCCAGCAGGGGGAAGGTCTCCTCGGGGATGCGGCTGCAGTCGCAGAGATAGGCGAGTCTGCCAATGCGGTATCCATAGGTGGCGGCGCGTCCGTGGAAGAGGGGGAGGGGGATGACGGTGAGGGGGCCCACCGGGAAGGGGCCGGTGACGGGGCGGTAGGAGAGCTGGGGGATGCTCCACCGGGGGGAGCCGTCCGGCAGGAGTTTCAGTTGGTCCACGTATCCGAAGCGCTGGTGGACCACGTCCAGGTTGGCCTGGGAGGAGTAGAAGGGGAGTTCCTGGCGGGAGAAGACGGTGAGTCCCTGCAGGTCGTCCAGGCCGTCCAGGTGGTCGCAGTGGGGATGGGTGAGGCAGACGGCGTCCACGGAGGTGACCTGTTCCCGGAGGAGTTGTTCCCTCAAGTCTGGGCCGCAGTCGATGAGGAGCCTGGTCTCCCCTGCGGTGACCAGTCCGGAGGAGCGGGTATGGCGGTCCCGGGGGTCTTGGGAGCGGCAGACGGGGCAGTCGCAGCAGAGCATGGGCACTCCCCGGCTGGTCCCGGAGCCCATGAAGGTGAAGGTGGCTTTTGTCATTGTGGGGGCAGTGCCCGCTCCTGTGCCTTCAGGAGGCTTTGGCGCAAGGCGAGATTTTCGGTGTTCAGCCGGGAGACCCAGCCTTCCAGTTCGGCGTTCCTTCGCCGGAGCAGGCGGAGTTGTTCTTCCTGGCTTTGCTGCTGGCTGGAGAGCCGCTCCCCCGCCTCCCGCTGCAGCAGGAAGGCCTGGGTGCACTTTTCCTGCTCCAGGGATGCGCTGGTGGCCAGGGGGCTGCCGGGCTGCGCCTTCAGGCGGCATTGGCTGAAATGCCAGATGGCCAGGGGCAGGTCCTCGGGGTAGGCCGCCAGCGCCTCCCCCGCCTCGAAATGCTGGGCGGGGGTCATCTCTTCCAGCAGGGCCTGGGGATTCCGGGGGACGCATCCAGGGAGGAGAAGCGCCAGAAGGAGCAGGGGGAGGAAGGGCAGGGGGGGGCGCACCATGGGGGAAGTCCTGGCAGGAGGGGGAGGGGTCACGGGAAACGGGGGGAGAGTTCTTCCCGCCGGGGAATGGAGGGCTGGGCCCCCGGGCGGGTGACGGAGATGGCGGCCGCCTCCTGGGCAAAGGCTATGGCCTCCTCCCAGGGGCGACCCTCCGCCAGGGCGACGGCGAAGGCACCGTTGAAGGTGTCTCCCGCCGCCACGCAATCCACGGCCTCCACGCGCCGGGCGGGATGGAGGCGGCCGGTGGCGCTGCACCAGCATCCCCTGCTGCCCAGGGTGATGAGCACATTGGCCACGCCGCGCCCCTGCAGGATGGCGGCCGCCCGGGCGGCGCTCCCCTCGTCGGTCACGGCCACCCCGGTGAGCTGTTCGGCTTCCCGCTCGTTGGGCGTAATCCATTCCAGGAGGGGATAGAGGCTGGCGGGAAGGGGCCGCGCAGGGGCGGGATTCAGCAGGACGGGCACCTTTGCCTGCTTCGCCCTCTCCGCCGCCCGGCAGACGGTCTCCAGGGGGGTCTCCAACTGCAGGAGCAGCGCCGCCGCCCCCTCCAGGTCGTGCAGCTGGTCCCACGCCTCCTGGGGAGAAAGGGTCCCGTTGGCCCCCAAGGCCACGGAAATGGAGTTCTGCCCTTGCCCATCCACCAGAATCAACGCCGTGCCACTGGCCTGGACGGGGTCCACAAGCAGCCGCGCTTCCATGCCCTCCCGGGCCATGCGCTGGGCCGTCTCCTCCCCGAAAAGGTCCTTCCCCACCTTTCCGATGAAAACGGTCCGCCCCGCCGGAAAGAGACGGGCCACCGCCACCGCCTGGTTGGCTCCCTTCCCCCCCGCCGCCAGGAGGAAGACACCCCCCGAGATGGTCTCCCCCGGCAGGGGGAGGCGCTCATTGCGGATGGTCATGTCGGTGTTGGTGCTGCCTAATATGTAGATGGAGGCGGGCATGGCGGGGAAAATGGGGGAAAAGCCTGCACGGACAAGGAAAATGGGGAGAAAAACACAATAATTTAGCCTTTGCCCTTGCAATCGGGAAAAGGTGTGTTAAAGTATGCCCCGTTGTCAGCGAATGACAGCCTTTTTCAATTGCGGGATGGAGCAACCTGGTAGCTCGTTAGGCCCATAACCTAAAGGTTGGGTGGTTCAAATCCCCCTCCCGCTACCAATTTCAGCCCCCGAGGCGATTTCCTCGCCCCGGGGGCTTTTTCTTGCCTGTGTGCAAGGGCGTGGTCCGTTCCGCATACGGAACACAGAACGGGCGGGCCATGCCTTGGCATGGTCCGCCCGTTGTTATTTATAATATATTGCTACTCAAAGAGTTATATATAATAGGCAATGTTTTCCGTGTTTTCGGGGGGTCACGGGGCGTTGTTTTTTTCGGCGAAGTCGAATTTCACGGAGGTTTTCCAATCGGTTCCGGTGAGTTGCATTTCCTTGACGAACCAGATTCCGTTGGAGAAGCGTTTGGCGCCCTTCATCACCAGGGTGCGCCAGGGTTTTTCCTCCCCTTTCCGGTGCCATTTTGCCTCCATGGGGAATCCCTGTTCCGCGTGGAACCAGACATCCACCGTTTCGGTGCCGTCGGGGGAGGCGAGCCGGAGGACCCGGCAGTCCTGCCATCGGCTGGAGGAGCGTGGGAGTTCCTGGAGGAAATCCCAGAAGAGGAAGGCGAAGGAGAGGTCGGAGGGGCGCACGCCGAAATCGAAGAGGCTGGGCTTTTCCTCTTTTTCCGGCAGGTCCAGGCGCTGGACGCTTTGGCTGGCGGTGGCCAGGGTGATTTCCAGCCCGTAGAAGTTGGTTTCGTTGAGGGTCAGCTGGGCGAACATGGCGGAGGGGGTGAAGGTGACCCTCAGGCCCAGGGTGCCCTCCAGGTCGGGAGCCCCCTTCCGCTTGTGGACCAGCCTGCCCGTGGCCTCCCCCCAGGCCTCCTGGCAGAGGGGCTGGCGGATGCGCTCCAGGAATTCCCGGGGGGGGAGTTCCTGGGCGCAGAGGGAACCGAGGCAGAGGAGGAGAAGGGCCGGCAGGGCCAGGAAGGAAAGGGGCTTCTTCATGGAGGGAGGGTGGGGAAAGGCACGGCCCGGCTCCGGGAAGAGGGGACTCCACGAGGCCGGGAAGGCGATAAGGAATACGGTCAGGGGACGACGGCGGGCGACGCCTCCGCAGGGACGGCGCCGGCTTCCTGGGGGCAGGCCCCCTCCGCCTGGACAGCCTCGGCGGGGGCCTCCGTCGGGCAGGAGTGGCGGGAGGAACGCCAGAAGAGGAAGGCGCCGGTGCCCAGCAGGAGGAGGACGATGACGCCCAGCGTCCAAAGCAGGGCCTTCTTCCTGCGCTTGCCGGGAGTCCCCAGGGCGTCCTTGGGGAAGGTGCCGCCCCGGGAGAAGCTCTTCCGCTGGGCGCGGGAGAGCCTCAGGCGGGCATTGATGGCCCATCCATTGCCCTCCAGGAGGGAGGAGAGGTCCTGGCGGCGGAGCCGGATGAGGGCCAGCAGGAGGATGGGGGTCAGCAGAAGCGCCAGGACGCACAGGAAGGAAATCAGGAGGGAGAGGGCGCTCATGTCCGCCAGGGTCTTGCAGATGAAGGCCAGGGCGGAGGAGAGGGCGGCGAAGGCGATGCCCACTCCCATGAGCATCCCGGATTTGTCGCCCTTGGCGGGGGGCGGAGTGGCGGCCGCGGCGGCGGCCTTCTTGGGGTCGTTGATCAGCCCGGCCATCTTGCCGGTGATGACCCCCTCGGAACTGGAGGACATGGCGGCCACCTTGTCCTCCGCCATCTTGCCAAACTTGGCGAAGGGGGCCAGCACGGCCTCCTTGAGGCAGACGGGATTCTCCTGGACCTTCACCACCTTGGCATTGTAGGTCTGCCCGTTGGGGGCGAAGAAGATGCCCCGCTTGCCCACGGTGAGGTTCCCCTTGTCGCCCACCGTGACGGGGGCGCAGAGGGTCTGGACGGGGGCGGTGTCCACCTCCACGTAGATGAGGAAGAGCCCGCTGTTGACGGCCAGGGCGGAGTGGGCGGCCAGGTTGTCCACGGGGAAGGTCATGTTGAACCAGCGCCCGTCGATGACTACCCTCCCCCGTTCAAAGAGGGTGGGCTTCCGGGGCTGGTAGAGGTCGGGGAAACTGATGAAATTGTTGGCGATGGGCACCAGCCACTGGAGATAGAGGAGGGCGCGCTCCACCTCTTCCGCCTCCTTGAGAATCTGGGCCACGGCCAGGTCCTTGGCCTCCAGCTGGGCCGCCTCCTCCAGGATGCCCGTCCACTGGCTCTGGGCCTCCAGATGGGCGGGGTCCACGGTGGCGCAGCACCCCCCCTGGCGGGCGGCGACGTAGGCCTGATAGGGGGCGAAGGCGGCCTTGGCCTTGGCCCAGAGGGCGGGGGTCAGGGCCTTGGCGTCGGCGCCCAGCAGGGGAAGGAGGACCTTTTCCGCCAGGGCGGACATCCAGTCGCGGTAGAGGGGGTTCAGGTATTCCGGGGCATCCAGCCGGATTGCCTTTTCGCCAGTGGGCTGGACGATGGGCATGGCCTTCAGGTGGCTTTCCACGCCGGGCCAGTCGGTGGGGTCCAGGGCGCCGGGTTTGCCGTCATGTTCCAGCACCTTGCCCGTCAGGCGGGAATCAAAGCCCTGGAGCTCGCAGAGGCGGAAGAATTCGTCCACCCGGGCCTCGTTTTCCTGGAGGAGGGCCAGCCTGGCGGGGGTGTCGTTCCCGAAGGGGAGGAGGGGGGAGGTGGCCTTTCCTTCCGGCAGTTCCCCCTGGTGTTTCCAGGCCAGGAAGAGGGGGATGGCCTCCCAGTAGGCCTTGAGCTGCGCCATGGTCAGCCCCTGGGTGCCGTCCAGGTCCTTGGTGCCCCCCGTGGCCAGGACGCCGTCCTGGATGATTTGCCGGAGTTTTTCCTGGAGGTCGGGGGAGGAGGCCTCTCCCGTCGCCAGGAGGGAGATGACGCCGTCCCCGTTGAGGGGGCGCCCGGTGAGAATCTTCTGGAACTGGCGCACCTGGGCGAGGGTGATGGCCCCGGTCTCCTTCTCCCCCAGGTCCTTCAGGATATACTCCGCGGAGTGCCGGATTTTGCTGGCGTTTTCGGAGTCCGTGAGGGAGGCGAGGCAGAGGCGGCCGTCGAAATGGTCGGTGATTTCCTCCCGGTTCCGGTAGACGTCCAGCAGCCAGCGAATGGCGGATTTCAGGCTTTCCGTGGTGATGGAGCCCAGCTTGGCCGTGTCGATGTAGGCAAGGGCCTTGGGGTCGCAGGTATAGGCCTTGACGGGTGCGCTCATGGCGACCCAGAGCGCCTCGTCCAGGACGAGGGCGTCAGCCAGGTCCCGTCCGTCTTTGATGGAGAGTTGGTATGCGTTTCCGACGTGGAGGAATTTCATGCGGGGTGGGGTGGGGAGTGCTCCCCTCCGTGTCCGTGTGCCGGGACGGGAGGGGGTGTTTGTGGCATGTGGCGGGGAGGGTGTGGGCTGTCAGTCCAGGGTCACGGTTTCCTTGTAGTGGGCGACCTGGGCGTTCCATCCCTTTTCGTCAATGATTTTTTCCTGGAGGGCCTTGGCGGCGGCGGGTTCGCCGTGGGTGACGAAGACCTTCCGTGGGGTGGTGGTAAGGGTGCCCATCCACCGGAGGAGCTCCTCCTTGTCGGCATGGGCGGAGAAGCCGGAGATGCGTTCGACCTTGGCCTGGACATCGTAGGTCTCTCCCAGGATTCGGACCTGGGGCTTGCCGTCCAGGATTTGCCGTCCCAGGGTATTGGCGGCCTGGTATCCCACGAAGAGGACGGTGGATTCGGGGCGTTGGATGTTTTGGCAGAGGTGGTGCTTGATTCGTCCGCCCGTGCACATCCCGGAGCCGGAGATGATGATGACGGAGCCCCGGATGTGGTTGAGGGCCTTGGATTCCTGGGAACTGCGGACGATGCTCACATTGGAGACCTTCAGGACCCGGGCCAGCTGGATGGTTTCGGAGTCGAAGAGGTAGGGATGGCGGACGAAGACGGTGTTGACCCGGCTGGCCA
>JAEDNB010000240.1 GCA_016302725.1 Lentisphaeria bacterium | reverse complement strand
AGTATCCGTGGGCGGCGCACCACCAGGAGGAGATGCCGTCAATCAGGGGGGTGCCGTCTTCCAGGAGGATTCGGTTTTCCCGGGTTCCGGCCACGGGGTCGGCGGGGCGTGGGTGTGCGATGGAGGCGTAGGGGTGCCAGAGGTGCTGGCGGTCCATTTGGGGGTCCATGGTCATCGCAGGTCCTCTTGCCTGTGGGAGAAGAGGGGTTGGAAATCAGGCATGGGGGTGTTTCCGGGGGCCTGGCAGTCCACCTTTCCCAGGTGCACCAGGGGGGCGCCGCCCCAATCCCGGGCCAGGGCTTCCTGGAGCATCCTGGGGGTGTCCTGGTCGATGAGGGGGTCTGCCTCCGGGCAGTAGTTGTAGACGATTCCCGCCAGGCGCATCTTCCGATGGCGCAGGGCCTCCAGGGAGAGGAGGGCGTGGTTCAGGCTGCCCAGCTTCCCGGAGCAGACCAGCACCACGGGCCAGCCCTGGCGGGCGACGAAATCCACGGTCAGCAGGGCTTCCGTCAGGGGCACCGCCAGGCCGCCCGCCCCCTCCACCAGGGTGACGGGATAGCGCTGGGAGAGGGTCTCCACGGCCTGGGCCATGGCCTGGCAATCCACCTGCCTTCCCTCCTTGGCCGCGGCCAGGTGGGGGGAGGCGGGGAAATCGAAGGTCTGGGGGAAGGTGAGGCCGCCGGCATCCTCCGGCAACGGGGCGATTTCCATGAGCTGCCGGTGGAGCAGAAGGTCCTCGGAGAAGCCATGGCAGCCGGTCTGCACCAGCTTGACAGTGGCGGCGGGGATGCCCTGCCGGCGGAGAAAGCGCCCCATCATGCCCGTGGCAATGGTCTTGCCCACGCCGGTGTCGATGCCGCTGACAAAATAAATCCTTTCCATGGCTCGCCTTGGGATTTGCTCCTACATCCCGAAGCCGCCCAGGGCCTGGATGAAGCGTTCGTCGTCCTTGATTTCCCGTCCCCGGGTGGTGAGGTATCCTCCGGTCATGAGGGAATTGAGGCCTGCCAGCATCAGGAGCCCCTGGAAATCCTTCATGACGGTCTCCCTGCCGGCGCAGAACTTGAGGGACTGGGTGGGGAGGAGGAGGCGGAAGAGGGCGAAGGACTTGGCCACCTCCGCGGGTGCGAGCACGCTCTGCTCCTGGAGCTTGGTCCCGGGAATGGGAAGGAGGACGTTGAGGGGGGAGCATTCCACCTTCAGTTCCCGGATGGCGAGGGCCATGTCGATTCGGTCCTCCCAGGATTCCCCCAGGCCGATGATGCCGCCGGTGCAGTTGGTGATGCCGTATTTCTGCATCAGCCGGATGGTCTGGATCTTTTCCTGGACGGTGTGGGTGGTGGCCACCAGGTCCCCGTATTTTTCGGGGTTGGTCTGGAGGTTCATGTTGTAGCGCCAGACGTGGTGCTTGGCCAGCAGGGCAACGCACTCCTCCGAGAGGATGCCCAGGGAGGCGCAGAGGTGCAGGTCCGGCATCTCCCGATGGAGCAGGTCCAGGGTGTCCAGGATTTTCTGGAACTCCTGGTCCGGCTTGCTCCAGCCCCGCCCGCTGGTCACGTAGCCAAAGGAGCGCACGCCCTGGTCGTAGACCTTCCGGGCGGCCTCCAGAACCTTCTCCGGCTCCAGCACCGGATAGTTCTCCACCTGGGGACAGCAGTTGTGGCCGCTTTGGGCGCAAAACCGGCAGTTCTCCTGGCAACGCCCCGACTTGGCGTTGATGATGGAGCAGCGCTGGAAGGGGGGGGAGAATTTCCGCCGGACCTTGTTGGCCAGGGAAATCAGGTCCAGGAGGTCTTCCCCGTGGATTTCCCGGGCCAGGGAAAGGGCCAGCGGCCGGTCCAGGGGGATTCCTTCCAATACCTTGCCGGCCTCTTCAATCAACGGATGGAGTTTCATTGTCTACGCACACTCCTCTTGGCTCTTGGATGGGACGAAGAGGCCCCCGCCGCCTAGCGGCAGACCTCTTCCAGGAAATACCGGTGGATCCGGTGGTCGGAAAGCAGTTCGGGATGGAAGGCCATGGCCAACTGCCGCCCCTGGCGCACGGCGGTGGGCTGCTCCTGGAAGGAGGAAAGAACCGTCACCCCCGCGCCGGCCGACACGATGGAAGGGGCGCGGATGAAGGACATGGGGACATCCTCCCAGGCGCCAAAGGCCCCCCGGGTGAAGAAACTCCCCAGCTGCCGGCCATAGGCGTTGCGGCGCACCGTCACATCCAGGGTGGCAAAATGGAGGGCGGGGTCGTCGGCGATGCGACGGGCCAGCAGAATCAGGCCGGCGCAGGTGGCCATCACCGGGAGCCCCTGGGAAAGGCGCTCCCGCAGGGGGGCGAAGAGGGAGAGGTCCCGCAGGAGCTTCCCCATGACGGTGCTTTCCCCGCCGGGAATCACCAGCCCGTCAAAATCCTTCGACAAATCGGAGGCCTGGCGGATTTCCAGGGTCTCCGCCCCCAGGGCCTGGAGGGACTTCTCGTGCTCCGCAAAGTCCCCCTGCAGGGCCAGGACCGCAATTTTCCGGGAGGCGGCGGGCATGGCTATTTCCCCCGCTCCTCCATGATGGTGCGGATCTCGTCGGCGTTGATGCCCACCATGGCCTCGC
>JAEDNB010000239.1 GCA_016302725.1 Lentisphaeria bacterium | reverse complement strand
CCGGCGCCATCGCCCGCTGCGACGGCAAGACCCGCCACGTGGTGGACAAGCGGAAAAAATAGCCTTCCCTCCCCTTCCCCCTTGGGCGCCCTTCCGGCGGGCGGGGGAGGCGTTTCCCTCCCCCCTGGACCTCCCTCCCGCCCATTTCCGGAAGGCCCCTGTTCCCCTTCCCATCCCCCGACGAATAGGAGACAACGACGATGACAAAGGATATCCGGCAAATCTCCATCTTTTTGGAGAACCGCGTGGGACGCCTCGCCCAAATCACCCGCCTCCTGGGCGACGCGGGCATTGACATCCTGGCCATTTCCGTGGCCGACACCGCGGATTTCGGCATCCTGCGCCTTCTGGTGGACGATGTGGAGAAGGCGGTGGAGGTCCTTCGGGAAAACGGTACCGTCTGCACGGTGAATCCGGTTTCCGTGATTCCCGTGGACGGCGTGCCGGGTGGCCTGGCCAAGGTGCTGGGCATCATCCTGGACAATGCGCTGAACATCGAATACATGTATGCCGTCTCCCAGAAGCCGGTCTCCCATCCCCTGATGGTCTTCCGCTTCACCAACCCCGAGGCCGCCCGGCTGGCCTTCTCCCAGGCCGGCGTGGAGACCCTGACCTCCGACCAGTTCCTGGCCTAAACCGCCCCGCTTCCTCCCCATGGACTGCCCTGGCCTGGCGGCAGGTTTCCTCACCGCCATCCTTTCCTCCTCCGCCTTCCTGGCCTCCACCTGGGCGCTCCGGCGCACCAAGGGCCTGTCCCCCCACGGCCTGATGATCAACGCGGGGGTGCTGATGGGGGTGCTTTCCCTGGGGATTTTGGCGCTCTTCTGGGCCCCGGGCCTCTTCACCCGGGGCTTTTTCCCCCGGCTTCCCCTTCTGGCGCAGGCGGCCTTCTTCTTCAGCCTGGGGCAGACCTTTGTCTTTGTCGCCCAGCGAAAGGTGGAGGCCTCCCGGGTGGTGCCGTTGCTGGGGCTCAAGCTGCCCATGCTGGCCCTCATCTCCGTCCTCTTCCTCCACGACTCCCTGGGCCCCTGGCAGTTCCTGGCCATTTTCCTGGCTGTGGCGGCCGCCTTCCTGCTGCACCATGCGGGGAAGGGGATTCCCCTGTCCAGCATCCTTTTTGTCCTGGGGGGTTGCCTTTCCTACTGCCTTTCCGACCTCTCCCTGAACGCCCTCACCCGGCGCATAGCGGCGGACTTGGGGGAAAGCACCCTGCTGGCGGCGCTGCACTGCACCGCCCTGACCTATCTCGGGGTCGCCGCGCTGGCCCTTTTCGCCCTCTGCTTCACCCGTGCCTCCCTGACCACCCCCGCCGTTCTCCGCAGCATCCCCTTCTCCGTCTTCTGGATTGGCTGCATCGTCGCCCTGAATTTCTGCTTTGCCCGCCTGGGCACCGTCCACGGCACCCTCCTCCAGAACACCCGGGGCATTTTCACCCTTCTGCTGACGCCCCTTTGCCTTGCCATGGGCTGCACAGCCCTGGAGACCAAGTTCACGGCCAACCTCTTCTGGCGGAGAATGGCCGCCGCCGCCCTGGTCTTCCTGGCGGTTTTCGTCTATCAACTGGGATAGTCCCCCCTTCCCCCTCCGCCGCCCCCCTTTCCTGCCTTCGGGCAGCGCCCCCTTCGCCCCCTGTTTCCGGGGCAGCGTGGTCGCCCCCGTCTTTCCATGCCCTCCGCCTCTCCCCATCCTCCTTTGGAAAACCCCCTTCGCCACGACAGGGAAATGGCCTCCACGGACTTTCGGTTCCACCGCCTCCTGCCGTTGATATTCATGGTCTTCCTCACGATTTCCGTGTGGAGTTTCCATCCGGAGGACATGGACTTTTTCGCGGGGGGGCTTCAGGGCTCGGCCTATCCCCACAACTTCTTCGGGGCCTGGGGCACGAAAATCAGCTGGTTTCTCCTGGTCACCCTGGGGCTGGGCACCTACCACATGCTCTTCCTGACCCTGCTCTGCCTCCTCCGACGGTTCCTGTGGCGCAAGGGGCTCCTGGCCAGCAACTGGGAATATTTCCTCTCCCTCATCCTGAACGTGGTCAGCGTCTCCTTGATGCTGGGGACCATGCCGGAGGCCATGCCCGGGTGCACCGCCGCCCTCAACATCTCCCACTTCCCCGGGGGAATCCTGGGACAGTTCCTGGGCAGCCCAGAGCAAGGCTGCATCAGCCAGGCAATCAACACCACAGGCTGCTTCATCTTCGCCTTCACCCTCTTCTGCCTGACCCTGGGCTTCCTCTTCCGCTACGACTGGATGGTGCCGGCAAAGGCCGCCGCAAAAGCCCTCCAGGAATATTGGAGGCGCAAGCAGGCGGAGCGGGCGGCAAAGGAGCAGGCGGCGAAGGAGCGGGCGGAGCAGCCCCCCCCCCCGCCGCCGGTCCAGGCGGATGTCCGCTTTTCCGGCACTTCGGAGCCCCCTCCCGCCACCACCTTCCGCGCCCGCCGTGGACTGGAGTCCATCCAGGCGGACCGGCAGGCGCAGGAAGCCATCCTGGGGCGCGCCCCCGCCCCGGCGCCCCCCCGCTACCAGGCGGAACTCCCCCTGGCCGACGCCCCAGCCCCCCAGCCGGCCCGCACCCCCCAAAGGCCTGCGCCGCCCCCTC
>JAEDNB010000036.1 GCA_016302725.1 Lentisphaeria bacterium | reverse complement strand
CCACGCCGCCCCCTTCCCGCCCTCCGTGCGCCCGGCTTGCCGGGCGTTTCCGTGCTCTCCGTGTTTAAGCGCCAGCGCCCTTCCCGTTTTTCCGCGAAGCGCCTTCCGTGCCCTCCGTGTTTAAGCGCCAGCGCCCAAAGATATTTCCCCCAGTTTTGACAGATTTTCCCAATTCTCCATAAATTCTCTCGTTATTTGGACATCATCCCCCGAAAATCGGTATAGATTACACAAACGCCAAGGACTTGACATTTCCTGCCATCTCTGGCCGCCTTCTTGACTTTCCCTAGATTCTCCTAGATACACAACCCCCTAACGACTGGATTCAAGACTATGCGCAAGTTCCTGTTTTTTGTGGCAAGCGCCGTCCTCGCCTCCGGCCTCCTCTATTCCCAGGAGGCTGAACAGGCCGCCGCACCCGCCCTTTCCTCCCAGGCTGAAGTGTCCGGCAATGCCGAGGCGGCCCCGCAGGGCGAACTGGAGCCGGTGGACATCAGCAATCTGGCGGAGAAGACCGACGAGGAGCTGGTGGCCTACATGTCCTCCCTGCCCGCCCGTGACTTCGCGGTGGTGGTCTACTCCGCCGTGGTCTCCGCCAACCGGGGCCTGGCCCGCCGGGTCATCAACGCCGCCAACACCGTCCTCTCCCAGCTTCCCGAGGAGAGCGAGTTGCGCAGTGCCATCCTGGCGAACCTGAAGGAAATGAAGATTCCCATGGACTATCAGCGCAACATCATCCGCGCCCCCTTCCAGGCCCCCGACACCCTGCTTAAGGGCATGGACGCTGAAAAGGCCATCCAGGACAGCATCACCCTCCCCCCCGAGGATCCCGCCTACAGCGCCTATCCCGGGATCTACTACGAGTAAGCCCCAAAGGAGGACGAAACGATGAACGCCATCCGCAAATTTATTCTTCTCTTCTCCGGCGCCGCCCTCCTGGCCGCCGGCAGCGTCCAGGCAAAGGAGGCCTCCACCCTCCAGGTCTTCATGGAGTCCCTCAACATTGAAATGCTGGACGAGGTGAGGCTCACCCTGGGACAGGAGTTCGGATACGAGGACAACGTGGACGAACGCCCCCGCTCCCAGCGCTCCGGAAACTGGTCCACCGAAACCAAGCTGGACCTGGTCCTCAGCCGCGCCGTGGACACCACCTCCCTGGGCCTGGCCGCCGGCGTCTCCTACGCCCATGATTTCCACAAGGGCGAGAACGACGACAACAAGGGCCTCTCCTACTACATCAGCCCCCTGGTGGACGGCACCTACAAAATGGGACGCCACACCTTCATGCTGGGCGGCAGCTCCCGGTATGAAAGCCAGGAACTGGACCGCAGCAACCGGACCAACGTGATGACCGCCACCAACCATATCCAGGGTGGCTGGTCCATGGACCTCACCGGCAAAACCACCCTGGCCGTCACCGCCGACTACAAGAACATCCACTACGGCGACTCCAAGAACGACGACTACGACCGCCAGGTCTACGGCGCCAGGTTCGCCCCCTACCTGAACGTCAGCCAGCGCACCCGCCTGGGCGTCCTCGCCGGCATCGAGCGCACGGAATACGTCCACCACACCCTCCACGACGACTCCAACCGGTACACCTTCGGCCTCTACGGGTACTACACCCTCACGGAACGCACCAAGGTCTACGCCGAGGGCGGCGCCGAACGCCTGGCCTACCAGGACGGCACCATCTCCAGCCGCAACTCCCAGGAGAACTACGAGCCCTACCTCACCCTGGGCGCCAGTTACTCCGCCTCCGACAGCCTCCTCCTGAGCGCCAAGCTGGCCCGTTCCACCGAGGACTCCCTGGCCTCCGACACCCGGGGGAACCGCTCCGAGTACTCCGCCTCCTTCGACGCCGCCTGGAAGGTCACCGGCAAGATGGTCATCACCAACCAGTTCGCCTTCGCCTACCAGGATGAGAAGGCCGGCAACGCCGATGAAAACGAGTATGCCTACGGCCTCATCGTGAAATACCAGGCCACCCCCACCCTCCGCCTCTCCGCCGGGTATCTCCTCACCATCGGCGACTACGACAACAAAGTCCGCTCCCGCAGGGACTACGTGGACAACGAATTCCGCTTCGGGCTCTCCTGGGAAATCCTGTAGTGCCGTAGCGGGCGTATCCCCCTCCCTCGCCGCAGGCGCCTGCCGTCTGCGGCCAGCGTGACCCGGCTGTCTCACATCGGGTAAGCGAATATGCCCTGCCATGCCTGCCATGCCAGGGCATATTTGTCAAAGCCCCCTTTTCCGTCTCCTAGCCTTCTCCTGTCCCTCCCTCCTTCCTGCACCACCCCATGGCCAGAAGAACCCCTCTCCACGCGGCAGTCCTTCTCCTGCTCTCCCTGACCCTTGGCCTGTCCGCCCAGGAGACTCCCCAGGCCGCCCCCCAGTGGTCCCCCTCCGCCCTCCGCCCCGGCGATGTGCTCCAGATTTCCATCTTCCGGGCCCAGGAGTTCGACCGCACGGTGCGCGTGGAAGAGGATGGTGCCTTCTCCTTCCCCCTTTGCGGCACCCTCCAGGCCGCCGGACTCACCACGCGCCAGGTGGCCCAGGAACTGGAGAAGCGCCTCGCCGCCCAGTTGGCGGATCCCCACGTGGACGTGACGGTCTCCACCTGGGGCCCCCGCACAGTCTATCTCCTGGGCGAGTTCAAGTCGGGCTCCCTCTCCATGGAGCTGCCCACCTATAGCTATCTCACCGCCCTCCAGGCCATCTCCGCCGCCGGAGGCTTCACCGAAAACGCCGACCTGGCCAATGTGGCCGTCCTGCGCCACCAGGCCAACGGAGAATACCAGCGCATCCCCGTGGATGTCTCCGTCCTCCTGGGAAATGCGGGAATCACCCAGGAAATCATTCTCATGCCCGAGGATACCCTCCTGGCCCCACGGGCCGCCTCCGTCTCCCTCTCCGGAAAGGTCGCCACCCCCACCACCATCAGCATCGACACCAAGCGCCCGCCGCACCTCTCCGAAATCCTGGTGCGCGCCGGGGGCATGCAAACCGGGGCCGACATCGACCGCATCGCCATTGTCCGCCAGCAGCCCGACGGCACCCAGAAGGTCCTGGAGGCCTCCCTGCGCCCCACCGGACCGGGCACCTACGCCAACGACCCCATCATCCAGCCCGGCGACCATGTGGTGGTCTCCGCCGCACGGCAGGTCTTCGTCACCGGACAGGTCAACAGGCCCCTGGCCCTGGAACTGCCCACAGACACCCCCATCACCGTCAGCCAGGCGGTCACCATGGCCGGCGGCTTCACCCCCACCGCAAGCAAAGGCAATGTGACCCTCATCCGGGGCACCCAGCGCTTCAAGGTGGACATGGGCAAACTCTACGCCAAGGAGGGCAACCAGGACAAGGACCTGGTCCTCCAATACGGCGACATCGTCTACGTCCCGGAATCCTTCTGGTAAGGCCTATCCCCGCCTCCGAACGCCTTCCGCACGCCCCTTTCCGCCCCCTTCCCTTCCTCCCTCCTTTCCACCCCCATCCATGGCCAACCCTCAGGAAATCCCCAGCGACTCCCCCTCCCAGTTCTCCGAGGAATCCGAAAACATCCTCGCAACCCTGCTGGGCGGCTACTGGACCTATGTACATCCCTACCTCTGGATGTACATCACCTCGGTGGTGCTCTTCCTGCTGTGCTCCCTGGTCTACCTCTACACCGCCACGCCCCTCTACCGTTCCTCCTGCCGCCTCCACATCAGCCGCAACCAGGTGAACGTGGTCCAGGTGCAAGGGCTCACGGACCCCACCTTCGACAGCGCCAACGCCTTCCTGAAGACCCAGGTTCTCCTGCTGCAAAGCGGCGAAGTGGTGGGCAAGGGGATGGAGCGGCTGGGGCTCTCCGAGGAGCAGAGGGCCTGCCTCCAATGGCCCGAGGTCACGGAGGTGAAGGGCACCAACCTGGTGGATGTCTCCGTGGTCTCCTCCGACCGGGAACTGGCGGCCAAGTCCGCCAACGCCATCGCCCAGGCCTACATCGACTCCATGCACGACCGCAAGACCGGCCTCTCCTCCAGCGGCGTGGAACTCCTCCAGCAACAGCTCGGACAGGTCACCCGGGAACATGAAACCGCCGTCCAGGAACTGCTGGAATTCAAGAAATCCCACAAAATCTACGATTTCCAGGCCAACTACGGCGCCCTCACCGAACAGCTGGAAGCCATCCAGGACGCCATCCTGGCGGACGAGGCGAAAATGGGCGAAATCCTCGCACTCCGGGAGGAAATCCAGTCCGACCGGGAGGCCGCCGTGACCATGCTCCCCTATCTCCTCCTCTCCCATGACAACGAGAAGGGGGCGGTCTCCTCCTCCAATGTGATCGCCGAAAAGCTGGGCCGCCTCCAGGAACTCTCCCTCACCCACCAGATGTCCCTCCCGGAACTCACCGCCAAATACGGCGCCAACGCCCAGGCGGTGCAAATCCACAACAAGGTGGACGAACTCCTCAAGAGTTCCCTCAACGAGGAAATCGAGACCGGCATCCGGGGCCTGGGCCTCTCCGCCACGCAAATCCAAAAGCATATGCAGCAACTGCAGAAGCGGGCGGAGGAAATCAATGGGCGCCTGGCGGAACTGGACCGCATCAGCGGAGAGTTCCACCGCCGGGAGACCTCCGTGGCCAGCCTGGCCAAGACCATGGAAATGCTGGTGACCCGAATCTATGAAATCCAGATTTCCGACGCCACCGACAAACTCAACGACTACGCGGTCTTTGTCACCGCCCCCGCCTTCCCCGCCAGCGCCCCCTTCACCCCCGTCCGCCTGAAGGTCCTGGCCATGGGGCTCATCCTGGGAGTGGCCGCCGCCGCCGGCCTCTCCTTCCTCCTGGTCTCCTGCAATACCCGCCTCACCTCCCTGGAGCCCGTGGCCACCGCCTTCGGCTCCCAGAGACTCCCCGACTTCGGCACGGTCCCCTCCGTCGCCCTGGACCCCAAGACCGAGGCCACCCTCACCGAGGAACAGAGGAAGAAAAACAAGAAAGACCAGGAGGCGCTCCTGCTGGAGGCCTTCCAGGACATCCGCACCGCCCTCAACCTCTCCCTGGTCACCCGCACCTCCAAGGTGCTCGCCCTCTGCTCCGCCGTCTCCGGGGAGGGAAAGACCATAGTCGCCTCCTGGCTGGCACGCTCCTTCGCCCAGGAAGGACGCAAGGTCCTCCTCATGGACTGCGACCTCCGGAAGCCAGACATCCACCATGTCTTCCAGGACTACCTCCCCAAGGAGGCCCGGAAGCGGGGCATCTCCAATGTCCTGGTGGGAGACTGCAAACTCTCCGAGGTCATCCACCATACTTCCCTGGGACTGGACATCGCCACCACCGGCCCCGTGCCCCCCAACCCCAATGAACTCCTGAGCATGGGACACCTCTCCGAAATGCTGGAGGAGGCCAAGGCCAACTACGACCTGGTCATCCTGGACACCTCCCCCATCATGATGGTCTCCGACGCCCTCCTCATCGCCAACGAAAACGTCCCCTTCCTCTGGGTGCTCCGACTCCTCACCTCCAACCGGCACATGGTCCGCCAAATGGCCAAGAAACTCCAGCAGGCAAATCTGCGCCCCGCCGGATTGGTCGCCAACTGCGCCGACATCCCCAAGTCCTCCCGGGGCAACTACGGGTATGGCTACGGCTACGGCTACGGGTATGGCTATGGCTATGGCAAGGGCTATGGCAAAGGATACGGAAAGAGCTATGGCCGCAAGCCCGAAATGCCTTCCCCCTCCCATGACCAGGAGGCAAAGGAGCGCTGACGGCGCCGCACGCCCCCCCCAATCCCCTATGCACAGCCGCCCCTTTCCCGTCCCCCGGGAAGGGGCTTCTCGTTAATCCCCCCACGCACCATGAGCCGCCCCCACCGGACGCCAAATCCCTTCTTTCCCGCCGCCCTCGTGGCGCTCATGGGGGTGCTTTTCTCCCTCCTCCCCACCCTATATCGGGGAGGAGAGAGCTGGTGGCTCCCCCTGGCCCTCCTGCTCTCCCTGGGCCTCCTGGCCTTCTGCGCCCTCCACCGCTGCCTCCCCCGCCGCCAGGGCTATCCCACCTTCCACTACCACCACGCCTACTGGCTTTTCCTGGCCCCCATGGCATGGGGATTCCTCCAGTGGCTCCCCCTCCCCCACGCCCTCCTGGATTCCCTCTCCCCCAAGGCCGCCCTGCTCTGGAGCCACCTCCCCCAGGCAACCCCGCGCCTCTCCCTGGCCCCCTACGCCACCCTGGAACGGCTGCAACTCCTCCTCCTCTGCCTGGCCATCGCCACCCTGGCCCTCAACCTGGGAAGACGACCCTTCTTCGCCCGGGCACTCCTGGCACTCCTGGCACTCGGCGGACTCCTCAACGCCCTGGTAGGGCTGGGACAACTCCTGGTCCCCGACGCCACATGGGTCCAGTTCCTCACCCCAGAAGGCCCCGACATCGGCCCACTCCGGGGCACCTTCCTGAACCGAAACCACTTCTGCTTCTTCCTCACCATGGGACTCTGCGCCACCGGAGCCCTGATGCTCATCCTCCAGCAAGACCCCCTCCCCTCTCTCCCCCCTCCCCTGGACGAAGGCCCACGAATGCGAAGGCGCCTCCTCCAATCCCTCCTCGCCCTGGTCCTCCTCCTCCACTACATCCCCTGCCTCCTCAGCCTCTCCCGCGCCGGCATCTTCTCCGCCTCCCTGGTCCTCCTCCTCCTGGGATTGGCCGCCCTCTTCGCCCCACACACCAGGGGAGACCACCAGCCCCGGAATGCCGCCCGGAGAAATACCCTGGCCTGGCTCCTCCTGGGAGTGATGGCCTTCTTCTTCACCACCCCCTTCGCCCTGGAACATCGCTTCCAGCAACTCCAGGGCCCACAGGCCGCCAACTCCCTTGACCGGCCGCAACTCTGGAAGGTCTCCTGGCAATTGGCCCGGGACCACTGGCTCACCGGCGTGGGCCCCGGCGCCTTTGAAGACACCATCCAGCAATACGCCACCCCCGACATGCCCCAGGGAAAAATCGTGCACGCCCACAATGACTACCTGGAGGCCATGGCGGAACTGGGGCTCCCCGCCACCTTCCTTCTCCTGGCACTCCTCCTCGCCCTCGCCGCCCCCCAGGCAAGACTCCTCCTGAAACGACGCAACCCCACCCGCCGGGGAGTCTGCCTGGCGGGCGCCATGGCCCTGGCCGCCGCCGCCATCCACGAGGGATTCGACTTCAATCTTCTGGCCCTGCCCAATGCCGTGGCCCTCTCCGCCATCACGGGGCTCTTCCTCGCACAGCCCTCCCCCAACGCCCCCGCAGACGACACCCAGGAAAGCCGGCATTCCCTCCTGCTCCATCACAGCGCCCTGGTGCGGCGCCTTCCGGCCCTCGCCTTCCTCCTGGCCCTGCTTGCCGCCATGGGCGTCTCCCTGGCCCTCCTCCGGGGAGGAATCCAATGCCACCGGCTCTACCTGGCCCGGCAGGGCGGGAAGCCCAATGACCTGGGACTCCACACTCTCCCCTTCCCCCGGAAGCAAAAGCTGGCCCAGCAGGCGCTGGACGCCCAGCCCCGGAATCCCGCCGTGGCCTCCATGGCCGCCCGGGAATATCTCTCCGCCGGCAACCGGGCCTCCTCCCTCCCCGAAAGACGGGAACTCTGGAACCAGGCGGAAAGCCTCCTCCAAAGGGCACTCTCCCAACGCCCCGCCCGATACACCTACTGGCTCACCCTGGGAAATCTCCAGGTGGCCCTGGGCCAATGGGACGAGGCGGAACTCTCCCTCCGCCGGGCCGTGGAACTGGCCCCCACCCTTACCCAGGTCCAATTGGCCGCCACACACGCACTCCTGCAAATGGGACGACAGGAACCCGCCCAGGAACTGCGCCGCAGCCTCCTCCTGAAATTCCCCTCCATGGCCCCGCGCCTGCTCCCCCAGCTCCTCACCCCAGATACCAATCCCGAAACCCTCCTCCAGGAAATCCCCCACGACCTCCCCAGGGCCACCTTCCTCCTCCCATTGGTCCAGACCATGATGCGGCAACGACGCTTTTCCCAGGCGGCGGAATTCCTGGGGCACCACAGGGAAGAGCTGACCTCCCCCGCCCTGGACCCCGAAAGCCGCCTGGACCTCCTGGCCCAGGCAAACACCCTCTCCTTCCTCCTCCCCTCCTCCCCGCTCCCCTCCCCGCAGACTCTCCAGCAAGCCCTCTGGCAGACCCTGGCGGAGACAAAGCGGCAGGAGGCCCTCCTCCCCCGGGAACAACCCCGGCAATGGAATGAACTGGAAGCCCTGCGGCAACGCCTCCTCTACTCCACGGCAGGCCCCCTCCCCGCCCAGCGCCTCCAACTGGCCCAATGGCTCCTGGACACCGGAGCCAACCAGGAGGCCATCTCCCTCCTCATGCCCCTGGTGCAGGGCGGCGGTGTCCTCCCCCCCTCCCCGGAGGAACTCCGGCAGGCCCAGGAAATGCTGCGCACCCTGCACGCCAACCCCGAGACCCCCGAAGGCTTCCGCCTCCAGGCCCTCCTGGCCCTCCTGGACTTCCGGCAAAACCCACGCAGCCTTCAGACCCTCCAGCGCCTGGAACACCTCCTCGCCACCTACGACAAGGCAGAGCAAAAGGCACGCAAGGCCCCGGGCATCCTCATGAATCCCCTGGCCTGGCTCCAAATCCACCTGCTCACCAACGCCCTGGCCGAGGGCTACGAATCCATGGGAAACCTGCTTGTGGCACGGGAGTTCCGACTGGCCCTCCTCAAGGAACACCCCGCCCACGCCACCACTCTCCTCGCCCTGGAAAAGCTCGCCCCGGAATGCCTCTCCCCGGAACAGAAATCCCTGGCCCGGGAGGCCGCACGCCCCCCCCAGGGCGTCCTCTTCTCCCAACTCCAGGCAATCTCCTTCCAAACCTCCCCCCCGCTCCTCCAACACGCCCACGAAAGCCTCACCCTAAACGCCACCCTCCGAATCCAGGAGGGCACCACCACCAATCTCACCTTCCTGGCACGCTGCACCGCCGAAAACGGGGTCTCCTTCACCATCCCCCTCAACCCCCTCAACCCCCAGCAACACGCCTCCCTCCTCTGGGAACACGACGCCCTCGTCCCACTCCAGGCCACCATCCCCAATTTCCTCCTCCGCCTCACCACCGCAAGAAATCCACTCCCCCAAACCTCCACCGTGGCCTGGGAACTGCTGGCCGCCCCCGACACCCCCCTCTTCCCACAGGTCCTCACCACCACCACCATCCAACGGCCCCCCCCAGCCCCCCTATGATCGACCTCCACTGCCATCTCCTCCCCGCCATCGACGACGGCGCACAGTCCCTGGAGGAAACCCTCGCCCTGGCCAGACAGGCCGTGGAAGACGGCATCCATACCGTGGTGGCAACCCCGCATTTCCGACACCCCGTGGATTTCCAACAACAACTCCAGGCCAGAAAAACCGCCCTCCAGGCCACCAGGGAAGCCCTCCAACGGGAAAACATCCCCCTCAATCTCCTGGAAGGCGGCGAAATCACCGCCAACGGACATCTCTTCCGGGAGGTCTTCCCCAAATTCCCCGCTCTCCTCCTCCCCACCCCCCCGGACTCCACCCCCACCGCACTGGTGGAACTCCCCCTGGACCTGGAGGTGGCACACGCCCAGGGACTCCTCTTCGAAGCACAGCTCAACGGATTCCAACTCCTCCTGGCACACCCCGAACGATACCCCGGATTCCGCAACAACATCCCACTCCTCAAATCCCTCCTCGACAAAGGAATCCTCCTCCAATTCAACCAGGAATCCCTCCGGACGGGATTCTTCCACGCCCGACACGCCAAGCCTATCCTCGACCTCATGGCCTACGCCCCACAGCAGGTCTTCCTCGCCTCCGACGCACACCACCCTACCTTCAGACCCTGCCGGCTCTCCCCCGCCAAAACCCTCGTCACCCAAACCCTGGGAGAAAATTCCTGGTCTTTGATGACTTTTCATAACCAACAGAGAATCATGGGGTTATAAAACGCCCACCAGGGGGCACGTTGAAATCCCCCCCTTCCCCCCTTATAGTACGCCCAATCAGCGCCCTGGGCGCCCCCGGCTTTACGCCTGGAATCGCCCCCGCTTCCCCCCAAAAGCCCTCCCCCTGCAGGGAATAGAAAACCCCAACCCCACGCCTCCCATCTACCGACTGCCCACTGCCGAATGGCCCTCCCCCTCCCCTGCAATCCATACGCCTTGACGCAGGGAAGCCTCTCCGGAGAAGGCCGGCTCTGGATTCCCTCCCATGATTGGCGTGGCGCCGTTGCCCCCTCCCTCCCCGTCCAAGGGCTTACCTCACCCCCAAGATAGAGACGTCCCCCGTCCTCAGCCTTGGGGGTTCTTCTTGCCCCATTTCCTGATTTTTTGCATTAATTAGCTGCATATCAGTGAATTAGGGAATTCTTGCCCCAGGATTTTTTCTTCGGGGGCGCGGCAGCTTTCTCCCAATCCCCCCCTCCTTGGCATGTCTGCCCAGTTCCAGCCCAGCCCGCGTCCCTTTGACGAACGTCTCCTCCAAGTGGGGGAGCACGAACTCCTCCGGCCGGTCTATACCCTCCCCCTCCATGAAGCAAAATTGGCGGAGGCGCTGGAAAAACTGGGGATTCCCCATTATCTTCCCGTGAAAAAGGCCTGGAGCGTCTTCCACCGCCGCTACAAGGACAAGGAGTACCGCTACACCCGGGAGTATTTCCGCCCCCTCTTCCCCTCCTACCTCTTCGTCAAAGTGACCGAGGCGGAACGCTATGCGGTCCTCTCCCATCCCTCCGCCATCCGCATCCTCCCCGTCTCCAATACCAACGCCTTCATCGCCGACCTGAAACTGGTGAGGCAACTGGAGCAAATCGCGCAACACCAGGAACTGGAATTCCACAGCACCCTGAAGGAAGGGGACCGCTTCCTCATTGAATGCGGCCCCTGGCAGGGGGTCTACGGCTGGCTCCGAAAACGGGACAAGCGTTTCCTCTGGCAGGTGGAAATCCAATGCCTCAACGGGGTCGTGCAAGCCTACCTGGACCCCTCCCAATACAAGATGACCCGCGTGGAATCCTGATTCCCGCCCCTCGGAAGAGCCCCGCTCCCGCAGCCGCCACGTGCCGTGCAACACCCCTCCGCATGGCACCGCACTGTCCCGTCGTCGCCATCTAATGCCACATATCCTCCCCAATTTCGCCACCACATCCCTGCTGGGACTCCTGGCCCTGGCCCTCTCCCTCCTCTTCACACGGGCGGCCCTGGCCATCCTGCCTAAATTGGGCTTCCTGGACAAGCCGGACTTCAAACGGCATATCCACACCGTCGCCGTCCCCCGGGGCGGCGGCATCGGCTTCATCCTCGCCTTCTCCACCGTCACCTTCCTCTATTTCTTCACCTCCCACAAGGTGGACGACGACAGCCGGCGGATTTTCCTGAACCATATGATGCCCCTGGCCATCCTGGTGCCCCTGGGGCTCCTGGACGACCGCCTCACCCTGAAGGCCCGCACCAAGTTCCTCTTCCAAATCCTCGCCGCCATCCTGGCCTGGCACCGGGGCCTGCGCCTGGAAGACCTCTTCGCCTGGCCTCTCCCCACCTGGCTCGGAGCCATCCTCACGGTCTTCTGGATCGTGGGCCTCATCAATGCCTTCAACATGATTGACGGCATCGACGGACTGGCCTCGGGGGTGGGCTTCATCTCCGCCACCTGCCTGGGGCTGGTGGCCTTCTGCCGGGGAGAAGTCGCCCTGGCCATCTTCCTTACCTGCCTGGGAGGAAGCCTCCTGGGATTCCTACGCTTCAATTGGCATCCCGCCAAACTCTTCATGGGGGACACCGGCTCCATGGCCCTGGGCTATCTCCTGGCCGTCTCGGGACTCACCATCAAGGAAAACCTCCTCTCCGTCGCCTCCATCGGAATCCCCCTCCTCGCCTGCGGAATCCCCGTCCTGGATATCTGCCTGGCGGTATGGAGACGCATCTTCTACCGCCCACGCCCCACACGGCCACCCCGCACCACCCCCGCCAGCCGACCCGCAGGAGACACCTCCGCCACCCTGGAACTGGACAGCTACCAGGAAATCCCCATCCCCGACAACGAGTGGTTCCCCCCGCCAGACCCCCAGACGGAAAACGACTGCTTCCTGAAGCGGGCCATGCACATCCTGCAACGCCTGGGCACCGCCGACCAACGCCATCTCCACCACCGGCTCCTGCGGCATTTCCACAACAACTGGAAGCGAACCATCTGGCAAATCTATCTCCTGGCGGCCTTCATGGGGGTGGCCGCCATCGCCTGCAGCATCATCCCAGGACAAAACCTCCTCCTGGCCATCGTCCTCATCCTGGGCACCTTCTCCTACATCCTGAACCGCCTCACGGTCTCCATGTTCTGGAGTTCCCCCCAGGCCCTCAACCTGGATTTCCACACCGCACGCACCGGACTGCTCCTCTCCTATTTCTTCCACCCCCTCCTGGACCTCTCCTGCATCGTCGTCGGATATCTCCTGGCCGCCAAAAACCAGCCCCTCTCCCTCCATGACGGACTGCGCTTCGTCTTCATCGTGGAGGCGGTCCTCCTCCTCTCCCGGAACTACCGCACCTTCTGGAATTTCGCCATCTCCGACGATTTCTTCAACCTGGCCCTCGCCCTGGTCATCGGATTCGTCCTGGCGCGCCTCAGCGAATACGTCTTCCCCATCCAGCAGCATATCACAAAACTCCATACCTCCGCAGGAGGCATCGCCACAAGCGCCATCCTCATCGAACGGCTCTTCCTCCACTACTACAAGAACCGGAAAAGCTCCCCCCTCCATGCCCAGGGGGATTCCCAGGCGAAGAAGGTCACCCGGACGGTGATTTTCGGCATCACCCCCCTCCTGCGGCTCTACAGGGATACCCTCTATGCCCCAAGCCGGAAGGCGCCCACGGAGGTCATCACGGGGCTGATCGCCAAGGACCCCAGGTTCCTCCACGGATACTGCTGCGGCGTCAAGGTCATGGGCACCGTCAAGGACCTGGAAAACATCTACCAGAAGCACCCCTTCCAGAAACTGGTCCTCATCAAGGAACCCTCCCCCCAGGAATGGGACCTCCTCCTCCCCTTCGCCAAGGCACACGCCATCACCCTCACGCGCTTCCACGCCGAAGAACTCCCCGTCGACCTCCCCACCACGGGGGAATAGGCCCCACCTTCACCACGCCCCATACCCTGGAACTATGCCAAAAGTCTTCGTCTCCGGCTGCTACGACATGCTCCACTCCGGCCACGTGGCCTTCTTCCAGGAGGCCGCCTCCCACGGGGACCTCTATGTGGGCATCGGTTCCGACAAGACCATCTATCAACTGAAGAACCGGAAGACCATCAACACGGAACAGGAACGGCTCTACATGGTCAAGGCCCTCCGGTGCGTCAAGGACGCCTGGATCAACTCCGGTTCCGGCATCATGGATTTCGAAAAGGAGGTCGCCGCCCTTAAACCCGATATCTTCTTCGTGAACACCGACGGCTTCTCCCCCGCAAAACAGGAGTTCTGCGACCGCCTGGGCATCCGGCTCATGGTAAGCCAGCGCCTCCCCCAGGCCGGCCTACCCCCACGCTCCACCACCGCGCTGCGCCAGGAGTGCACCATCCCCTATCGCCTGGAACTGGGCGGCGGCTGGCTGGACCAGCCCTTTGTCAACTCCCTCCACCCAGGCCCCGTCATCACCCTGGCCATCCAGCCCACCCAGGAGTTCAACCACCGCTCCGGAATGGCCACCTCCTCCCGAAAACAGGCCATCGAACTCTGGCATACCTCCATCCCACAGGGAGACCGGGAAAAACTGGCCTATACTCTCTTCTGCGTGGAAAATCCCCCGGGAACAAAAAATGTCTCCGGCTCCCAGGACCAACTGGGCATCTGCCTCCCAGGACTCAATCGGCTCCACTATGACAACGGCTTCTGGCCCAACGCCATCGACTCCGTCACAGCCGACGATGCCCTCGATTTCCTGGAAGCCCACCTCCAACTTATCGCGCTCCCCATGAGAAAGGAGGGCTACTCCCCCCTCTTGAATACCCATATCTCCCCCGATGGCGCACAACGGCTGGCCGAGGCCACGCAGCAGGCCTGGGAGGCCCTCCTCCAAAAGGACCTCCACGCCTGGGGAAAGGCAACCACGCAATCCCTGCACGCACAGTTGGAGATGTTCCCCAACATGATGACCGACGAGGCCGCCCAGGCCATCAAGGAATATTCCCAACAGGCCCTGGGCTATAAAATCACCGGCGCCGGCGGAGGCGGGTATCTGGTGCTCATCGCCGAGAAAAACATCCCCAACGCCACCCGCATCAAGGCCCAGCGGGACTAACCCCGCCACCCGGCCCCAAA
>JAEDNB010000035.1 GCA_016302725.1 Lentisphaeria bacterium | reverse complement strand
GCTCCTGCCGCCGAACCGCCCCGGAACCAACGCCCGCCCAGGCTACCGCCCAGGAAGGACCACAGGCTCCCCTCCCTGCCGCCACTGCCCCCGGGGAAGCCGCGCCAGGGACGGAGGGAACCATGTCGGCCCGGCCCGCCCCCGTACCCCCTGCCTCCCGTACTCCCATTGGCGTGGAGGAGCGCCTGGCGGCCGCCCGCCGTCAATTCGACCTGGGGATGCTGGAGGCGGCGCGGAAGCTGGCCCGCCAGGCCATGAAGATGGAGGGGGTGGTGGAGTTCGACCCCACCTGGCGCAGGTGCGTGGAGATTATCGATGACGTGGACCGGCGCCTGATGAACTCCTCCGCCCCGGCGAAGGAAAAGGGGTTCTACCGCGTGGTCAAGGGGGACTCCCTGGCCCGGATCGCCTCCCGCCACTATACCAGCGTGGGCGCCCTCATCCGCTGCAATGAAAGCCTCCACCGGGAGGACGGACGCGACCCCATCATCCGCCCCAGCCAGAGCCTGAGCTACATCCAGGGCACTTGGTCCATTCGCGTCTCCAAACAGCATTTCCTCCTGCTTCTCTACCTGGATGGGGAACTCTACCGGGTCTGGACCGTGGGAATCGGAAAGGAAAACCGCACCCCCGCCGGACGCTTCCTCATCACCGAAAAACTGACGGACCCCGCCTGGACCCCCCCGGGACGCTACATCGCCGCCGGAGACCCCGATAATGTCCTGGGCACCCGCTGGCTGAAACTGACCCCCACGGAGGGAACGGATTCCAGCCTGGAGGGATATGGCATCCACGGCACCACGGAACCGGATACGGTGGGCACCAGCTGCTCCGCCGGCTGCATCCGTATGCGGAACGAAGAGGTGGAGGAGCTCTTTGATTTCATCCCCATGCCCGGGGGCTCCACCCCTCCCGTCCGGGTCTCCATCGAGGAGTAGGAGCGACGCCCATGGCGGAAGGAAACCTGGATTTCGCAGAGCGCATCCTGGAGTTGGTGCATAGGGCGGAAGCCCTGAAGCGCCACGCCCAGCAGAACCGCCTCCATATCGACGGGGAACTCAAAGTCCTCTTCCACAACATCCAGGAGGTGGAGGGGCTCTTCCAGAGGAATCTCACCCCCTGGCAAAAGGTGCGCCTGGCACGCCATCCCCTCCGCCCCCATCCCCAGTATTTCTGCCGGATGATCTTCTCCGATTTCCTGGAACTCCACGGAGACCGCCGCTTCGGGGATGACTGGGCGGTGGGGGGAGGATTCGCCATGCTTGAGGACCACCCCGTCATGGTCATCTTCACCCGCAAGGGCCATAACCTGGAACAGTATCTCCAAAACCATTTCGGCTGCCCGGAACCAGAGGGATACCGAAAGGCCCTCCGGCTGATGAAACTGGCCGAAAAGGCACGGTGCCCCATCGTGACCCTGGTGGATACCCCCGGGGCATACCCCGGAATCTCCGGCGGAGAACGACATATCGGGGAGGCCATCGCCGTCAATCTCCGGGAAATGTTCCGCCTGACCGTCCCCGTGGTCTGTGTCATCACGGGAGAGGGAGGCTCTGGAGGAGCCCTGGGACTGGCCGTGGGCAACCGGGTCCTGATGCTCGCCAATGCTTACTACTCCGTCATCACTCCCGAAGGATGCGCCGCTATCCTCTGGAGGGACGAAAACCGCACCGCAGACGCCGCTGCCGCCTTGAAATTGACCGCCGACGATTTGCTGAAACTGGGGGTCATCGATGAAATCGTCCCCGAACCCCTGGGAGGGGCACACTGCAATCCGGGAGCAGCGGCGGCCATCCTGAAGAACGCTCTCGTGGAAGCCCTCAAACCCCTCTGGAGAAAATCTTCCTCCCGCCTGAAAGAGGACCGTTATTCCCGCTTCCGCAAGATGGGAGTCTTCCAAAAATAGCCCGATTTTGCTTCCCACACAGAGGGCACGGAGTGGTTAACACAGAGAGCACGGAAGGCCCGGCAAGACGGGCACACAGAGAGCACGAAGGGCATGGCCCATGCTCGCATGGCTCATGCCGGGGGTGCTTTAAGTCCTTTTGGATCTATAGATCTATAACCCAATGGATATAAATGCGTGATTACAATATTAGCGCGTTTTTTTCGGAGATGAAGGCGCCTGCGGCGCACAGGGAGGGCACGTTTTGGGCTTCCAGAGGAGGCTCTTTTCAGCGGCGTCTTCGGGAGGAGAGCCGGAGGAATCGGTGGTATTTATGGATATGTTTTTGCAGGAGGAGGAAGTCCTGCCGGAGCAGGAAGCCCTTGGCCAGGTATTTTTGTGCCAGGGGGAGGAGGATGCTGGCATCCGCCTCGGAGAAGATGGTTTCGCCCCTTTGGTGTTTCAGGTAGAGGGAGACCAGTAAATCCAGGGAGGGATGTTTTCGGATGGTCTCCGCCTTGGGGAGGTCGGCGGCCTCCGCCTCCTGTGGGGTCTCCTGTGTGGTCTCCCGTGGGGTCTCCCGTGGGGTCTCCTTTGGGGTCTCCCGTGGGGTTTGTTGTGGGGGAGCGGGGGCCGTCGTGGGGGGATGTGCCATAAGCTGCGCCAGGAACGCCCGCATGGCGGCTTCATGTTCCGGGGGGATGGAGAGGGTGACGTTTTCCCGGGGGGCGGGGGTGGTTTCCATTTGTTCGTAGAAGTGGACCACGTCGGAATCCAGGATGAGGTCATCCTTTCGGATGGGGCGGTCGAGGTGGAGTCCCTGGAGGGTGGTGCAACGGGAGAGTGCGGTATAGAGTTGGCCGTGGGCGAAGCATCCGTTTCCCAGGTGGAGTTCCACCTGTTCCAAGGTGAGTCCCTGGGCTTTGTGGATGGTGATGGCGTAGGCCAGTTTCAGGGGGATTTGGACGAAATATCCCACGGGGCGCTGTCGCAGGAACTTTCGTTGTCCCTCCCGTTCGAGGACATACTCGTAGGTGGTCCATTGGAAGAGCCCCACCTGGACGGTGGGCCCCTTGTCCAGTTTCACCTGGATGCAGGGGGTGTCCTCCCCTGTCTGGATGTCCAGGATGGTGCCCAGGTCCCCGTTGACATACTCCATTTCCCCGTTGGGGAGATGTTTATTGCAGAGGAGCATGACCCGTGCGCCGGCCTTGAGTTCCAGGAGTGCCTCGGTGGGGAAATCCGCTTCCCGGAAGCGTCCGACCACCTGTGCGGTGAAGAGGACGGGCGGGGTTTCCAGTCGTTCCTTCATGGCGGCGTTGAAGGCGATGGCCTCCCGGTTTGTGGTGCAGAGGCGGATGGGGGGCGGGGCGTTGTCGGGGGGTGGGGCGAGGCAGAGTCGGTTTAGGGTGTCCAGGGGGGAGAGGAGTTCGCCCTGGAGGGGGATGGCGGGCTCCAGGAGGTTGCCATGCCGGATGGCGTTGAGGGTTTGGATGAAGACGGGGTCCTTTCCCTGGCGGTGGGGGTGTTTCAGGGAGAGGCAATGGAACCCGGCCTCATCCCAGAGGGGGATTTGGAAGGCATAGCCCCCGCCCAGTTCCCGTTGGAGATAGGCCTCCTCCGTGAAGGTCTTGAGGACGGGCGGGAGTTGGAAAAAATCCCCGCACAGGATGATTTGCTTGCCGCCAAAGGGCTTGAGCCTGTCCTTGCCCAGGGCCACGGAGCGCAGGCGCAGGTCGATGGCCTGGAAGAGGTCGCTGCGAACCATGGAAATCTCGTCGATGACCAGGGTCCTCACGGAGCGGATCAGGGTGAGCCGTTTCTTCCCCGACAACTCCTCCAGGCTGTCCGGGGTGAGAAGCCCCGGCGGAAAGAGGAAGAAACTGTGGAGGGTAGTGCCCCCCAGTTGGACGGCCGCGATGCCCGTGGGGGCGAGGAAGACGGTCTTCTCCCCCTGAAGCCGCTGGAATTCCCGCAGGACGGTGGATTTTCCCGTGCCTGCCTCTCCCGTGAGGAAGACATTCTTCCCCTCCAGCATCAGGTTCAGGGCTTCCTTTTGCTCCGCATTGAGTTCCACGGGGGTGTCGCGTGGGGTCAGGGGGTGGGGGGAAGGACCCAGAGGTGGTCCATGGGGCCCTGTCCATGTCCCAGCCGGGGATCATGGGAGAGGGCGCCCACGATATATTCCTTGGCCCGTTGGATGGCCTGGGGAAGGGAGTGTCCCAGGGCCAGGTTGGCGGCGATGGCGCTGGAGAGGGTGCATCCGGTGCCGTGGGTATTGGGGGTGTCCACCCGCTTGCCGGGGAACCATTCCTCCTTTTCCTGCGTCACCAGCAGGTCGTTGGCGTCGTTGACCGCATGCCCTCCCTTGACCAGGATGGCCACCCCCGGGAATTTCCGTGCCAGCATGCGGGCGGCCTGGGTCATTTCCCCCGGGCTGTGGATTTCCATTCCCGTAAGGGCGGTGGCCTCCGGGATGTTGGGGGTGATGACGGTGGCCAGGGGGAGCAGTTCCTGTTCCAGGGCCTCCTGGGCCTCGGGGGCCAGGAGGCGGCTTCCCGAGGTGGAGACCATCACCGGATCCACCACCAGAAGGCGGACGGCATACTGCCGGAGTTTGGCGGCAATGGCGCGGATGAGGGGGGCGGAGGAGACCATCCCGACTTTGACGGCGTCCGGGACGATGTCCTGGAAGATGCTCTCCAGCTCCTGTTCCACGAATTCCACGGGGGCTTCATGGATGGCCTGGACCCCCAGGGTGTTCTGGGCGGTGAGGGCGGTGATGGCGCTCATGCCATAGACATGATGGGCGGCAAAGGTCTTCAGGTCTGCCTGGATGCCGGCGCCTCCGCTGCAGTCGGAGCCGGCGATGGTAAGGAGTCGTTTCATGGCGGTAAAATGGGGTCAATAGTGGATTTGGGAGAAGGCGGCGGCGGCGGCTTTCGGGTCGGGGGCGGCAAAGAGGGCGGAGACCACGGCCACCCCTGCAATGCCCGTTCCCGCCAAGGTGGCGGCATTTTCCCGGGAGATGCCGCCGATGGCCACCACGGGAATGGAGACCGCCTGGCAGATTTCCCGGAGGGTCTCCCGCTTCACCCAATCGGCGTCCAACTTGGTGCTGGTGGGGAAGACGGCCCCCACTCCCAGGTAGTCCGCCCCTGCCTCCTGGGCCTCCAGGGCCTGTTGGACTGTGGCGCAGGAAACCCCCAGGATTGCCTGTTCCCCCAGGCGCCTCCGTGCCTCGCGGCAGGCGGTGTCGCTTTGGCCGACATGGAGGCCCGCTCCGATGGCCAGGGCCACCTCCACATTGTCGTTGATGATGAGGGGTGCCCCGAACTCCCGGCAGGTGGCCTGAATCTGGCGCGCCTCCTGGAGGAATTCCTGGTCCCCCAGGCATTTTTCACGGATTTGGATGATGGTCGCCCCCCCTTCCAGCACCTGGCGCACCTGGGATTCCAGGGTGCGGCCATGGAGCCACTGGCGATCGGTGACGGCATAGAGATGGAGAAGGGAAGGCGGGACTTTCATAGGGGGCGGTGTGTGCGGTGTGGGCTTGCTCTCTTCCCCTTGGCAAGGCTTGCCTTGCGGGGGAAGATGAGGAGCGGGGCTAGGCTTGACAGGGCATTAGGCCAGGGAGAGGGCGTCGATGAGTTGGACGCGGAGGGTCCCCAGGCCGCCATGGAGGCTTTGGGTGCGCTGCCAGGCGGCTTCCCCGCAGAGGCACATCATCTCTGTTGCGGCCACGGTGGCTTCCAGCACATTCTGGGGGTTGGCGCCCACGAAGGCTGCGGTCAGGCCGGTGAGCATGCAGCCTGTTCCGGTAATCTGGCTCATCTGGGGGACTCCCCGCTTGCAGATGACAACCCGGTTGCCGTCGGTGAGGACATCCCAGGCGCCGGACATGGCCACCACGCAGTGGTGCTTCCGGGCCAGGGCGGAGGCCATGGCGGCCCGGGCGGGGAGGGTCTCCTCGTTGACGGCGTCCCCCGCGGAGGCGTCCACGCCCATGGTCTTTCCCGCCTCGCCGCTCAAGGCGCGGATTTCCGAGGCATTCCCCCGGATGACAGCCACGGGATAGGTTTCCAGAAGCCGGAGAAGCATGTCCGTGCGGCATTTGGCGGCTCCCGCCCCCACGGGATCCAGCACCACGGGCTTTTTCAACTGCTGGGCAACTGCCAGGGCCTTTTCGAAGGGGAGGTCCAGTTCCGGCGCCATGGTGCCGATATTCAGGTCCACGGCCTGCGCCAGGCCGATGAAATCCTCCAGTTCCCGGGGATCGGTGACCATGACCGGGGAGGCCCCGCAGGCCAGGATTACATTGGCCACGTCGTTGACGGTCACATTGTTGGTGAGGCACTCCACCAGGGGATGGCGCTCACGGACATTCTGCAGGAGTTCCTGCTTGTCCCATTCCAGCATATTCTTCTCTCCTCTCTTGTCTATTGGGTGGAAACCTGCCAGGGGAGAGAAGCGGGAAGGGGGGCTTGCGCGAAGGGACCGGGAAACCAGGGAGGGCCTCTCCCATTGCCCGCCCCCGTGCGCACATCCCTCCCGCCCCTTGCGGACGACTCCCTCCGCTGGCATTACCACAGCTCAGGTTCACGGGTCTTCTCTCAGACGACGGCGGACATGCCGTCGACACCCCGGCGTACACGGAAACGCCGGCTAATATAAGGGATGCCAGGGAAATTCCCGGAGGGCCTCACGGGAGATGGAGGAACTGGAAGAGTTTTTGCCGCAGGAAATCGGCCAGGGAGCAGGCGAGGTAGAGTCCCAGGGGGATGATGAGGAGGAGGGGAAGATAGAGCCAGAGGGGCTGGTCCAGGCAGAAGACGAAGGCGTCCTTCATAAGGTGGGTCCAGACGAGGGGATGGACATGGACGAGATAGACGCCGAAGGCCAGGGGGCTGGCCAGCCGGATGAGGGGGATTCCCCGTCGTGGCTTCAGGCGGGCGAAGAATTCCAGCAGGGCCACGGCGGCGCCCAGGGTGAAGGGGGAGAGGTAGGAGAGGAAGGCATTGCCGAAAAGGGCGCCGAAGGGGAGATGGAGGAGCAGGATTTGAAGCAGGAAGGCCGTCAGGACGCAGAGCCCATAGAGGGAGAGGCGCCCGCCCTGGCTATTGAGGAGGCGCAGGGGGAAGAGCCTGGCCTGGAGCACTCTCCGGGGAAAGAGGGCCAGGACCCCATGAAGGCGGAGAAAACCTCCCAGAATGTAGAGATAGGCCAGCCAGACGCTGCAATAGCCCGAACGAAGAAAACCGGAGAATCCCCGCAGGAAGGGGAGGCAGGAGAAGAGGGAGAAGGCGAGAAAGGAAACCCAGAGGAAGAGGCGGAGCTCCTCCTTTGCCTGGCGCTGCAGGACAAAGTTCAAAAGGGGGATGGCGAGAAAGAATTGCGCGTATGCGGTGAGATACCAGTATTTTCCCGTGGAGAAGGGAAAAAGGGCGCTGGCAAGGTCCCGGAGGGAGACCGAGCCAGGCAGGAGGAGCCGGAAGAGAAGGGCGCAGCCTACGCAGTAGAAGAGGGCCTGGAGCCAAAGGCGCAACAGGTTGCGCCACCGGAACCTGGCCACCACCCCCACATGGCCCGAAATCAGCGCAAAGGCATCCACGCAGCACATGGCGGCCGCTTGAAAAAAGAGGGCGATGGCGTACCGCAGGGTGCCCTGGCCTGCGTGCCCCAGGATTCCCCCCTGGCCCACGGTGTGGAGGAGGCAGACCAGGAACATGGAGAACATCCGCAGCAAATCAATCCCATAGTTTCGGGAAGGATTTATGGAAATGTCGTCAGTTGTCGGGGGGGGGTAGGGGTGTCATATTTTGTCTACATTGCGGAGAGGGAAAAAACAGGGGATGGGCAAGAAAAAAGGCGGGCGCCCGGGGGGGCGTCCACCTTATGTCGAGGGCATATTGGTTAGAGGATATCGAGTCCGATGTCGATGGCGGGGGCGGAATGTGTGAGGGCACCGGAGGAGATGTAGTCCAGTCCCAGGTGTGCCAGGGAGGGGAGTCTTTCCAGGGTGATGTTACCGGAGGCTTCGGTTTTGGCGCGTCCGGCGATGAGCCTGATGGCCTCGGCCATTTGTTCGTTGGTCATATTGTCCAGGAGGATGTATTCCACTCCCGCCTCTGCGGCGGCGCGGACATCCGCCAGGGAATCCGCCTCCACCTCGATTTCCAGGTTCGGGTATTTTTCCCGGCAAGCCTTGACGGCGTGTTCGATGGACTGGGAGCCGCCGGCGCGGCGGGCCAGTTCCCGGTGGTTGTCCTTGATCATGATTCTGTCGAAGAGTCCGAGGCGGTGGTTTTGTGCGCCTCCCATGAGGACGGCGTACTTTTCCACCAGGCGGAGTCCCGGGGTGGTCTTCCGGGTGTCCAGGAGTTTGGTGTTGGTGTCATATCCCAGGGCATCCACGTATTTTCGGGTCATGGTGGCGATGCCGGAGAGCCTTTGGAGGAGATTGAGCGCGGTGCGCTCCCCGGTGAGGATGGCGCGGGCATTGCCCTCCACGGTGGCCACCCGGTCGCCGGGGGAGGCGGCCTCCCCATCCTGGAAATGCTGGGTGAACTCCACGTCGGAACTCAACTCCTGGAAGAGAATCCGGAGAATGGGTAGCCCTGCCAGGACACAGGGCTTCCGGGGAATGAAGTGGGCGACGGTGGATTGCTGGGGGGGGACGACGGCCAGGGTGGTGGCGTCTCCGCCTCCCACGTCTTCGGCGATGGCCCGCTGGCAAAGGTCTCGTAGGATGGATTCGTTGAGGTAGTAGGGAAGATGGGCGGACATAGGAGGAAGGGGGTGGGCGTTAGGGGGCAAGGAGGCGTGGACGGCAGGGGGCCGCGCTACTCTGGCGGGTGTGCGCCCAGTTGGATGAGGAGGATGAGGGTCACCATGGCCGCCATTTGCGCCAGGATGAGGAGGGCGGCCATGGGGGGGGTCCAGAGAAGGGAGAGGGCGCCCGTGCCTGCCAGCAGGGAGAGGAGCCAGATGGCCAGGACGGCCTGGGTGCGGGAAAGCCCCAGGGCCACGAAGCGGTGGGAAAGATGGCGGTTGTCCCCCACGTAGATGGGCTTGTGGAGGCGCAGCCGCAGGAGCACCACGGTGATGGCGTCCAGGAGGGGGACGGCCAGCACCAGGAGGGGGATGGCCAGGGCCAGGAGGCTGGGGGTGTTTTCGTGGTGGTAGAAGGTGGTCAGGATGCAGGAGACCGCCAGGAGGTATCCCAGGAAATGGCTTCCGCAGTCCCCCATGAAGACCTTTGCCCGGGGGAAGTTGTGGAGGAGGAAGCCCAGGGCGACGCCCCCGGAGAGGGCATTGAAGGCGCTGACGAAATGCTGTCCCCGGAGGGTGGAGATGGTGAAGAGGAAGGCGAAGGCGATGGTGGCCACGCCTCCTGCCAGCCCATTCATGTTGTCGAAGAAGTTCATGGCGTTGACCACCGTGGCGATCCAGAGGGTGGTGAGGAGCCAGGAGAGCCAGAGGGGGACGATGCCCACCAGGATTCTGGGGCCCAGGAGGGCGGTGAGGAGGGCCGTGCCCAGTTGGAAATAGAGTTTTGTCTTGGCGGAGAGGGGCTTTCGGTCGTCCAGGAGCCCCATGACGGCCAGGGCCAGTGCACAGAGGGCCACCGTGGCCAGGGGGCGTGCGGCGGTGGCGAGGCCGGGGAGGGTTTCCGCCAGTTGGGGGGGGAGGGCGTGGGGAAGGAGGAGGGCGCCCAGGAGGCAGACGGCCAGGAGGAGGAACCAGACGGTCCCCATGGCGGCTCCGCCCACCACGGGGGTGGCCTGGGCGTGGTTCTTGTGCCCTTCGGAGCGTGGGCGGTCCAGCAGCCCCCAGGCGCAGGCCCCTTGCCGGAAGAGGGGCATGAGAAGGGCGACCAGGAGGGTGGCCGCGCCCCAGAGGAGCAATGGGGGGAGGAGCCAAGTCATGGGGTCTGGCGGATGTGGGCGGCCAGCATCTCCGCCACCTCATCGGGGGTATGGCCGTCCGTCTGGATGAGGATGGCGTCCGGGGCGGGGCGGAGGGGGGCCACCTCCCGGGTGGAATCCAGGGCATCCCGGCGGGCGATGTCCGCCGCCACGGATTCCAGGGTGGCGCCCTGGGGGACCTCCCCCGTCTGGGCGAGGCGCCGCCGGGCCCGTTCCAGGGGGCTGGCGGTGACGAAGAACTTGTATTTGGCCTGGGGGAAGATGACGGTCCCGATGTCCCGCCCTTCCATGATGACGATGCCCAGATGCCGGCAGTCCCTCTGGACCTCCAGGAGCCACTCCCGCAGGGCGGGGATTTTGGCCACTTGGCTGACTACGGCGGCCACCTGGGGGGTGCGCAGGGCCTCCTGGGGGGCCTCCTGTCCATCCAGGTGGAGCACGGGGGCGCCCTGGCGGAGGCGGTAGGCGAGGGTGGTCCCCTTCAGCATCTCCACCACCTCCTCCGGGTGGGTGTCGGGATGGAGCCCCAGGGAGAGCGCCTTCCAGGCCAGGGCGCGGTAGAGGGCACCTGTGTTGAGGTAATGTCCCCCCAGCCGCTGTGCCAGGAGCCTGGCCACGGTGCTTTTCCCGGAGGCGGCGGGGCCGTCGATGGCGACTTGGAAGATGGGCTGTTCCATGGGGGGCTCAGGGAGTGTCGGCCTGCGGGGCGACGGCTTCGGTTCCGGCGCCTTTTTGGGGGTCTGGGGAGGTGCGTTCCTGCTTCTGTTCCTTCTTCTGCTGCCTAAGCTGTCCCTGCCGGGAATACCGGAGGATGCGCCGTCCATCGAAGAGGGTGATGTAGAGCATCAGGAGGATGAGGAGGATGGCGAAGGTATTGTAGACGTATTTGAAGAAGGTTGCGGGGATGCGCCTGCGGGTCACGGCCTCCACGGCGGCGAAGACGATGTGGCCGCCGTCCAGGACGGGGAGCGGGAGGAGGTTCATGAAGGCCAGGGAGAAGGAGATGAGGATGATGAAGGAGAAGCCTCCCCGGTAGCCTTCCGCCTTCAGTTTGAACCAGAGCGCCTGGATGATGCCCAGCGGGCCGCTCATGTGGCGGACGCTCACCTGGGCGGAGGGGGTTTCCCGGGGCTTTCCGGTGACCACGCTCTTGGCCCGGGAGGTGAGGGGGGCGAAGAGGAGGCCCAGGGTGCGGGTGGTGGTGCCCATGACCTCGGAGAACTGGGCCCAGGGGTTGATGTGCTGGATGGTCCTGGGGGTCTCGCTGGTCAGGAGGACTCCCAGGAGGGGCCTGTCAGGCCAGCGCGCATCCAGGAAGGGGGTGACCTGGGCCTCCCTTTCCTGCCCGCCCCTCCGGTAGGTGACCTGGAGGGGGATGATTCCGCCTGTGCGGATGAAATTCTGGAAGCCGGCCACGTCCCGCACCAGCAGGGTGTCTTCCTGTGGGGCTTCGCTTCCGCCCAGGGGCCGGGGGGTGGCGAGGCGCTTCACGGCGAGGAGCTGGTCCCCGGGCTTCAGGCCCGCCTTTTCGGCGGGGGAGCCGGGGGAGCAGGCGGCGACGAGCACCTGGAAGGCGAGGCCGAGGCCTTCGGGGGTGCGGGGGGCTTCCCCCAGGGAGAGGGTCATGGGGGGGAGGTGGGTCCCGTTCCTGTCCGCCTCCACCACCACGGAATCCGCCTCGGGGGGCAGGCTTGCCAGGAGGCGTTCCAGGTCCACGGGGGAGAGGAGATTAACCTTGTCCATGGAGAGGAGCTGGTCCCCGGGCTTCAGGCCCGCCTTTTCGGCGGGGGAGCCGGGGCGGATGCCGGCCACATGGAGGGGATTGAGGAGGTCCATGAAGGGGAAGGGGAGGTCTTCCATCTCCGGATTCCTGCCCGGCACATACCGGAACTCCAGGGGGGTGCCCTGGCGGATGACCTTCAGGTCCACGTGTCCCCGGTTCCCGTAGACATATTCCTTCCGGAACTCCTCCACGCCCCCCCGGAAGCCCGTCCCGTTGACCTCCACAATCCGGTCCCCGGGACGCAGCCCGGAAAGCCACTCCGGATTCTTCTGGGGGACGAAGGAGACCCTCCTGGCCTCCTGGGCGTCCGGCTCACGCACAAGCAGGTCCAGTTCCTGGGGAACCTCGTCCCGCCTGCCCAATTGATAGCACAAGGCCTCCCAGGGGAGCGGGCCCCCCTTCTTCCCGGGGAGGGAGACGTCGCTTTCTGGGGGGAAGGGGGCCGAGGCGGGGAGGTAGGCGGGGAGGGCGCCCACGGTCACCGAGGTGGCGGGGGTGGGGCGCCACAGGCCCACCCCCCACATGATGGTGGCCAGGAGGAAGCCGAAGAGGACATTGAAGAGGGGGCCGGCAAAGGCGGTCCAGGCGCGTGCGCCGGGGGTGGCCTGGGGGAGGGGTTTGTTGTCGGAGGAGTGGGGGGTGTCGGTGGGGTCCAGCTGGGGGAGGGAGACATATCCGCCGAAGGGGAGCCAGCTGATGACATACTCCACCCCCTTGTAGGTGAAGCCCCAGAGCTTTGGCCCCATGCCCACGGAGAACTTCTCCACATGGAGCCCCTTCCAAAGGGCCACCAGGAGATGCCCGAACTCGTGGATGAAGACGCAGAACCCAAAGAAGAATACGATGAAGAGAATCTTCAGGATGACGGAGAGGATTTCAGCCATGGTCCGGACGGAATAGAGTGGAAACTGGGTTAATATACCACCAGGCGGGGGGCGCCGGCTGCCTGGGGCGGGCCTAGGGGAGGTTGTCGGGGAGGGGGGCTTCCCGGAGGCGTTTCAGGAGCTCCTGGAAATCCCGCCAGGTGGAGACTTGGACCACCTGGGCCCGCAGCTCCCGGGGGAAGCCATGGCCGCAGACATATCCGGAGATGACCTTCCTGCCCAGGATCATGGCGCCCCTTTCGCCATATTCCTTGACCATCTCCGACAGTTGGAGTTCCATGACCTGGAGACGCTCCTCCCGGGGGACGTCCACCTTTTCCCCCCGGAGGATTTCCCGGAAGAGCCAGGGATTGCCCAGGCATCCCCGGGCCACCATGACCCGTCCGCAGCCGGTTTCCCGGGCCAGGCGGCGGGCGTCCTCCCCGGTGAAGATGCCGCCATTGGCGACCACGGGGACGGGGAGGGCCTCCCGCAGGGCGCGGATGATGGGGCTGTGCACGGGGCCGGAGTAGACCTTTCGGGCGAGCCTTCCATGGATGGCGAGCCCCTGTACGCCCAGGTCCACCAGGCGCCTGGCGACCTCCAGGGTGGGGGCGGGGTCCTCCTCGTCCAGGATGCGCATCTTCACGGTCAGGGTCCCCGGCCATTCCTGTCGGATGGCCTGGAGGCACTCCCGGGCCAGGGCGGCCTCCTTCATGAGGGCGGCCCCCGCCTTGCGCTTGAGGACCTTCTGGACGGGACAGCCCATGTTGAAGTCCAGGACGTCGAAATGCCAGGGGCCGTCCCGGAGAATCCGGGTGGCCTTTTGCAGGTCGGCGGGGATGCTGCCCAGCAACTGCACCTGGAGGAATTCCTCCTCCTCTCCCCGGCGCAGGATGGATTCGCTGTCCGGATTGCCATGGACCAGCGCCCCCGAGTCGATGAGGGCGGTGGTGCCGAAATGGAGCCCGTAGAGACGGCAGACCCGGCGGAAGGGGAGGTCCGTGTAGCCGGCCATGGGGGCCAGCACGGGGATGGGCTGGGAAAGGGGGGAGGCGGTCATGGAAAAACGCGGCGCCGCCCGGGCGGAAAGGGGGGAAGGGATTCTCCCATGCCCAGACGGCGCATGAAGCCCCGGGGAAAGCCGTTGCCGAAAAGGGAGGCCGGGAAGGCCCCGCCGCCGGGAGAGGGAGGGCCGGGAAAGGGGAGGGCGGCGGGAAGGGAGGGGAACCACCCCTTCCGCTTTCCGCCGCCGCCCTGCTTCGGCGGGGGAGCGTCAGGCCTTCAGGTAGTCGGCCACGGCGGCGGTCACCTTTTCAGGGGTGAAGCCGTATTTGTCCGCCAGCACCTTGTAGGGGGCGGATTCGCCGAAGTGGTCCAGCCCGATGACCATCCCCTTGTCGCCCACGTATTTGGTCCATCCCATGGTGCATCCGGCCTCCACGGCCACGCGCCTGGTGCAGGCGGCGGGCAGGACGCTCTCCCGGTATTCGGGGCTCTGGGCCTCGAAGAGGTCCCAGGAGGGCATGGAGACCACGCGGAGTTTCATGCCCTGGGCGCGGAGGCTGTCGGCGGCGGCGACGCAGGCGGCCAGCTCGCTGCCGGATCCGATGAGAATCGCCTGGAACCCCTCGTCGGAGGAGACCACGTAGGCTCCCTTGTCCACGGCCATCTTCTCCACCACATCCTGGGGCAGGTTGGGGAGGGCCTGGCGGGTGAGGGAGAGGATGACGGGGTGGTCGGCCCGCAAGGCGTAGGCCCAGGCCAAGGCCACCTCGTGGGATTCGGCGGGGCGCAGGAGGGTGACGCCGGGGAGGCTGCGGAACATGGCCAGCTGCTCGATGGGCTCGTGGGTGGCGCCATCCTCGCCCACGGCGTAGGAGTCGTGGGTGA
>JAEDNB010000238.1 GCA_016302725.1 Lentisphaeria bacterium | reverse complement strand
TTTTTTATGCCACTCGGAGGGGGCGATGCCGAGTCGCTTGCGGAAGGCGGTGGAGAAGGAGTAGATGCTTCCGAATCCGCAGAGCTGTGCGATTTCGTTGATGTTGAACTGGGAATTGGAGAGGAGCTGGCATGCCTTTTCGAAGCGGAGTTGGTCGATATACTGCTTGGGATTCTGGCCGTAGGCTTTTTTGAAGATGCGGTATACGGAGACGCGGGAGATGCGGAATTCCCGGGCGATGAGTTCCACGGAGACGTTCTGCATGGGGCAACTCTCGATGTAGTTCCGGATGGCCATGGCCTGGGTGGACATGCTATGCTTGTTCCTTCCCCCCTGGTAGCATTCCAGCAGAAGGTCCACCAGTTCCCAGGCGGCCCGGATGGGATAGAGGGAGGTATAGTTGCCGCTGGAGAACTTCTTCGTGATGGCGTTGACCATCTCCAGGATGGCGGGATGATTTTGGAAGGAAAGCACGGGATTTGTCCGGTCCAGGCCGATTTCCGTCAATATCCGTACCGCGGAGCGCCCTGCCAGCCAGCACCAGGAATATTTCCACTCGTCCTCGGCCTTGTGTTGATAGGTGACGATGCTTTGGGAGGGCAGCAGAAAGAGGGTTCCCGGGGAGGTATGGTAGCTGCGCCCGTCGATTTCGACGACGCTCTCCCCTGCAGTTACGAAGTGCAGCGCGGGATTGCCCTGCCGCCGCTTTTTGTAGGTAAAGACCTCGGTTTCCGATACCCCCCATACACGGATGAACAGTTCTGGCAGCATGTCCTCCACGATTTGGAAATCCGGAAAGCCAAAGACAATGCCATTGGATAGCTTGTTTTTCTGCATGGGGAGGGGAATGAATGGGTGCGCCTTGGGGAAATGAAACACAAATCTCTTCTTTCCACGAAGAACGAGATTTCCCAAGGCGGCTTTTGATAACTATCTTAATATATTATAATAAATGAGTTGGGCAAATCTTGGCAGGCCTTGCCATGGGCGGGTTTCCTATATTTCCCCTGGAAGGCTGTAACATTTTCAAAAAAATTGGATGGATTGCCAAAGGGGAATCCTGGCGGCGGTGGAGATATTAAGGCCGCTTATGGGAGAACCAGTGTCTTTTGGCTGGTCGTGCCCGTCCCCGGGTGCGCCTTGCTTGTATCCGGCGAGCGGTTTCCGCCGCTTATTCTTCCGGGCTAGTCGACTTTTCCGGGCAAGGCTCTTCCCATGATTTGGAGGGTATGAAATGACGTACAGATTTGGTTGGAATTGGGTGGAGGCCGAGACGATGGGTATCTTTGCCCAGTGTGGCTTCTCCTATGTGGAAACCGTGGTGGACATTGCCTTTGTCCCTTCCCAGGGCGAGGCGGCCTGGGCCCTTCAGAAGGCGCAGTTCCGGGAAATCGAGGAGAGGTTTTCCCTGAAGCCGGAGGTGGCGAACGGGTTTCTGCCGGGGCGCCTCCACATTTGCGGCGGACATCCGGACACCGAAGAACTCCTGGACTATGGGGAGACCGCCTGCCGACGGGCCGACGAGGTGGGCACGCAGTTCATTGTCTTTGGGTCAGGCGGGGCCAGGCAGATTCCGGAGGGCTTTGACCATGCCCGGGGAATGGAGCAGTTCGTCGACTTCTGCCGTGAACTGGTGCGGCGCATAGCCGATTGCAAGGTCGTGGTGCTGTTGGAGAACCTGCAGGCAAAGGAATGCAATGTAGTGAACCTCCTGGCCCAGGAACAGGAGATTGTGGAGGCGGTCGATTCCCCGAAGCTCCAGATGATGGCCGACTTCTACCATATGGCGGCGATGGAGGAATCTCCCGAGGCCATTGTCAAGGCAGGGCGGCACCTGAAGCATGTGCACATCGCAGACCCGAACACCCGGCGCTGGCCAGGGGAGACCGACGGGGACTTGAGCCGGTATTTCCAGGCCCTGAGGCAAATCGGCTACCAGGGGCGCATCTCCTTTGAATGCGGATGGCCGAAGATCAAGGAGGTGGGGAGCGAGGCCGCGAAGAAGACAATCCTGGAATCCATGGGGCGGGTGAAGCAGTGGCTGGCTGACTAGCCGGGCCGTCATGCCGTCCCTGGGGGCGGGGGGCTTTTACGGCAGGGCTTCCTCCCATTGCCGGAGCGCCCGCCGGAGGAGGGGGCGCGGGACGGCGGTGTTGAAGCGCTGGAAGCCTGCGCCGGCTGCCCCGAAGATTGTGCCATCGTCCAGCCAGAGTCTTGCCTTTTGGACGAGGCGTCGGTCCAGTTCACCGGGGGGGAGTCCGAGGCCGGAGAGGTCCACCCAGGGGAGATAGGTCCCCTGGGGTTTGACCGGGCGCGGCCGGGGCGTTTTCCGGCGGAAGGTCTCCTCCATGAGGGCGATGTTGTCCGCCAGGTATTCCACCAGTTGGTTGAGCCAATCGGCACCATGTCGGTAGGCGGCCTGGCAGGCGACCAGCCCCATGATGTTGGGCTGGCTGAAGCCCTCCGCGTCCAGTTCCCTTTGGAAGGCCTTTCTCGCCTGGGGGTTGGCGATGAAGACATTGGCGTTGTGCAAGGCGGCGAGGTTAAAGGTCTTGCTGGGGGAGGTGCAGATTGCGCATGCGTCGGCCACCTCCTGGGAGAGGGAGGCGAACACCGTATGG
>JAEDNB010000034.1 GCA_016302725.1 Lentisphaeria bacterium | reverse complement strand
CGAAAAGCGACGAAAAGGGGCCTGGGTGTTGCATCTAGAATTTCTTTTCTCCCCCCCCAGGAAGCCCCGGGGGCAGGCGGGGGGGGGGGCCGCAGAGGCAGGGAATCGGGTTTATATTCTGCGCCTTGCACGCGTTTCCTGACAGTCCCCGTTTCCCAACCCCCTGCGAAAGATGCCCCTTCAATTCTACAACTCATTGAGCCATCGCGTGGAACCCTTGGATCCCCTCGTTCCGGGAAAGGTGGGGATGTATACTTGCGGCCCGACAGTCTACAATTTCGCCCATATCGGGAATTTCCGCTGCTACGCCTTCGAGGATATCCTGAAGCGGACGCTGCTGGCCTCCGGCCTGAAGGTGCGCCACGTGATGAACCTCACGGACGTGGATGACAAGACCATCCGGGGGTCCCAGGCGGCCCACCTGCCCCTGCGCCAGTTCACCCAGACCTACAAGGACGCCTTCTTCCAGGATATCCGCACCCTGCGGATGCTGCCCGCCGACGTCTACCCCGCCGCCACCGATACCATCCCGGAGATGATTCAGTTGATCCAGACCCTCTTCCACAAGGGCATCGCCTACCAGGCGGAGGACAAGTCGGTCTATTTCTCCATCGCCAAGTGGCCCGCCTATGGGCAGTTGGTGAAAATCGACCGGGAGGCCATGCGGGTGGGCGTCCGGATCAAGATGGACGAATACGCAAAGGACGCCATGGCGGATTTCGCCCTGTGGAAGGCCTGGGACGAGGCGGACGGGGACGTGTGGTGGGATTCCCCCTGGGGCCGGGGACGCCCGGGCTGGCACATCGAATGCTCGGCCATGTCCTCCAAGTACCTGGGCAAGACCTTTGATCTGCATTGCGGGGGGATTGACAACATGTTCCCCCACCACGAGGACGAAATCGCCCAGTCCGAGGCCGCCAACGGATGCCCCTTCGTGAAGTTGTGGATGCACTGTGCGCACCTGATGGTGGAGAACCAGAAGATGTCCAAGAGCCTGGGCAATTTCTACACCCTGAAGGATCTCCTGGCGAAGGGGTATACGGGGCGGGAAATCCGGTATGTCCTCATTGGGACCTACTACCGGCAGAGCCTGAACTTCTCCCTCCAGGCGCTGGAGGAGGCCCGGGGCAACCTGCAGAGGATTGACGCCTTCATGGGGCGCCTGAAGGAGGTGGCCGCCCAGGGCGCCCCAGGGGAGGCCACCCCGGGGCAGAAGGAGTATTTCGCCCAGGCCAGGGAACGGTTCCTGAAGGCGCTCCAGGACGATTTGAATGTCTCCGCCGGCCTGGGGGTGCTCTTTGACTTCCTCCGGGAAGGGAACCGGGAGATGGATGCCGGGAACTACAGCCGGCAGGCCGCCCAGGGTGCCTTGGAGGCCCTGGGGGTGATGGACCAGGTCCTGGCCGTCCTGGAGCCCGATGCCCAGGAGGTGCAGGTGCCCCCGGAGGTGCAGGCGCTGGCGGAGGAACGCCAGGCCGCCCGGAAGGCGAAGGAGTGGGCCCGGGCCGATGAACTGCGGGCCGCCATCGAACAGGCCGGCTGGATGGTCAAGGATACCCCGAAGGGGCCCCAGCTCCTTCGCAAATGACCCCCGCTTCTTCCCTGCCCCCGGGATGGCAGGCGCGGCTGGAGGGGCTCGCCCGGGAGCGCCTGGAACGGGATCCCTCCTGCCATGACTGGGACCATACCTTGAGGGTGCTCCTCTGCGCCCGTAGGCTGGCCGCCTCCGAAATGGCCGACCTTTCCGTGCTGACGGCGGCGGCCATCCTCCATGATATCGCACGGCCGGAGGAGATGGCCAGCCAGGGCAGGGTGGACCATGCCGCCCTGGGCAGCCAGATGGCTCTCCGCCTCCTGGAACAGGAGGGGTTGGGGGATGAGACGTGGAGACAGCGGGTCGCCCGCTGCATTCGCACCCACCGCTTCCGGAACCGGACGGGGGAAAGCCCCCAGACGGTGGAGGAACGGGTGCTCTTCGACGCCGATAAACTGGATTCCCTGGGCGCCGTGGGACTGGCAAGGGCCTTCCACTTTGCCGGCAAGACCGGCGCCCGCGTCCATAATACCGCCCGGGAGGCCCTGGAAGGGGAGTCCTATGGACGGGAGGACTCCGCCTATCGGGAATATTTGGTGAAATTGCGGAAACTCCCCCAGGCAATGCTGACCCGGGCGGGACGGGAGGCGGCGGAAAAACGCCTGGCCTTCATGGCGGATTTCTTCCAGGAATTGGACCGGGAATGCTTCCCGGAGTAGAAGGCAGCCCCCCTGCTTTATCCGGAAGGCACAGAGTCTCTTTTAGCCCCGGGGGCGCGCGGAAACGCCCTCCGGGTAAGACGGCCTTCGGGAGCCGGAGTCAGGGGATTGGGAGGGGTTCGCTGGTGGCCTTTTGGTAGGGGACCGGGAAGACGCCCCGTCCCCAGGGGCGCACCCCGTAGGGGCCCAGGGCCTCTGCGGGAACCCAGGTGTCATCCCCGGGGCGGCGGCACAGGAGGGAGTCGTCGGAGACGATGGTGCGCCCATCGGAGAGGGCCAGGGCGAAGAGCAGGCCGCAGGGGGCTCCGCCCATGTCGGCGGCGTGGATGAGGATCTCGTTCTCCCCCACTTTCAGTTCCTTGGCGACATCCAGGGTCCAGGCGCAGGTCCACTCCTTTTGGCGCATGACCTCCTTCCCGTTGACGGTGCAGGAGAAGCCGTCGTCCGCCGCCACGGAGAGCAGGGCGCTTTCCAGGGGGGCGTCCAGGGTCACGGGGATGCGCACGATGGCCTGGGCGTCAGTGGTCCCGTTTTCCCCGGGGAACCAGATCCAGTTGGCCTTTTCGTAGTCTTTGGGGAGGATGACCCGGGAGGATTGGCGGCGTGTTGCGGGGATTTCCAGGGGTGGCGGCAGGGGTTTGTCGGCGTCCACCAGCACGAGGAGTCCATAGGGGGGCAGGGTGACTTGGAGGGTGCCGTCTTCCTTTGGGGTGAGGATTTGTTCTTCCTGGAGGGCGCGAAGTCGTTTTGGGAAGGGTGCGGCGAGGGTGGTTTGGCATTCCTGGCCGGATTCGTTGAGGACGATCCAGAGGGTGCCCGCCTCATTGCTCTTCTGGCAGATGCGGACCTGGGGCTGGTCAGCGGTGGCGGCGCCCGGGGTTTCGGGGGCGATGAGGATGGCGCTCAAGGAGTTCACCTCGTGGATGGTGGCGGAGAGGTCCGCCAGGAACTGGTCGTCTTGCCGGCTTCCCAGGTTCAGGCCCCAGTAGGAGAGCCCGGTGGCCCCGTGGGCGATGGCCTGGTAGGCCATGAAGCGGGATTCCTGGAGGGTGGGGTAGATTTTCTCCTGGGCGTCGTTCCAGTCTCCCCAGGAGAAGCCCTGGATGGTCATCCAGATGGGCTTCTGGTCCCGGACGGTTTCCCGGCAGATGTCGGTGTATTTGCCCACGCTGGTCATCATCTTGTCCTCCAGGCCGGAGTGGGTGTTGGGGGCGGGGATGGGATAGATGTCCACCCCGTAGACATCGCAGGCCAGGGAGTAGGCGCGGTTGTCCTCGATGCGTCCCCTGGGGGCCTCGTTGAGGAAGGCGGGGCGGGAGTCGTCCAGGTATGCCAGGAGGCGGTTGTACGCCCGGAGGCTTCGGCGCACATCCTCTCCGCGCCAGGCGGGTTCATCGGTGACGAACCAGAGGGCGGTGGAGGGGTGTGCCAGGGTGTCCTGGAGTTCCCGGCGGAGCAGTTCCCCGTTTTTCCGGGCGGCTGTCTCGTCGGTGATGGTGGCGAAGGAGGAGGGGATGGGGAGCATGCACAGCAGTCCGGCGTCGGCGGCCATGTCCAGGAGTTGTCGGTTGCAGAGGATGATGTTGAAGCCCATTTCCCGGTGGCGTTGGAAACTCTCCTCCGCGGGGAGGTCTCCCCGGTTGCCCCAGGAGTGGATGGGGAAGATGGGCTTCCCGTCAATATGGAAGACGTGGTTTTTGTCAAAGGTGAAGGAGCGGGGGGGGGCGGGGCGCACGCGGAATTCCAGGGTGGTTTCCGCCAGGGTCCCGCCCTCCTCGTCCTCCAGCCTGGCGGCAATGGGGTAGGCGCCCAGGTCTTCGGGGATGGGGAGCTGGAAGGCGACGGGCCCGTCCCCGGGGAAGGTGAGCTCCTGTCCCTGGAAGGCGAGGTGGAGGGCCTTCCCCTTCAGGGCGGGGAAGAGGCGTCCCGTGAAGGTGTCCTTGCCGGGGGTGAACTGGCCTTGGACGACCCCGTCATGGTAGGAGAAGGGGGCGTCCAGGACGATTTCCAGCAGGGGGAGGGCGGAGTTGGTTTCCCGGAAGACCACGTTGTCGAAGTAGGCCACGCCGGGGTCCTTGAGCTGGGCCACCAGGGAGACGGTCATGTCCCTGGGGGCCACGAAGGTGGCCTCCTTGTGCTGCCACCGGTCGAAGCAGTCCCTCCATCCGGCGAAATCGGGGATGGGGTTGCCCTGTTCGTCCAGGACGGCGATGCGGGACCAGGTGGCTCCCTGGATGTCGGTGTATTTTCGGTCGGAGCCTCCCCGGACATCGTAGGCCAGGACATAGATTTTGCCCTTCTTGACGGCGATGCCGTCTTGGCGGAGGGAGGCTTCCTGGCCGATGCCCTCCAGTTTGGCGGAGAGTCCGTAGTCTCCCTGGTGGTCAAAAAGAGTGGTGTTCTGGGGGATCCACCCCGCCAGTCCCGCCTGGAAATTTCCGTTGCGGAGTTCCCCGCGCTTGGGGAGGAGCCTGGGGGCCTGGTATTCCACGGTGCCGGTCTCCCCCTTGGGGGTGGAGAGGACTGCGTAGAAGGGGATGTCGGCCTGGGCGGGGGCGGTGAATTCCAGGGTGGCCTCCTGCCAATTTTCCGTGGCCTTCACGGATTTCAGGGCCAGGAAATTGGGGTTGCCCCGTTCCAGGTAGAATTCCGCCTGGGCGCCGGGGGTGCCCCGCACGAGCACGGAGAAGAGGTAGGGGGAGCCCGCCTCCAGGCGGAGGCCGTTCTGGACAGCCAGGCTGCGGGTTTCGGGATTTCCCGTGACCTTCAGGGAGCAGTCCCCGGTGGCCTCCACCAAATCCTTCCGGTTGGGCTTCCAGAGCCCTTCCAGGAAGGCGGGGTCCTTCAGGAGATTGCCCTCCACCTGCCGGATCTGGGCGAAACTCTCCTCCACGATTTCCAGGGCGGGGTTGCGGTACTCCAGGGTGCCCGGGGTGCCTGGCTCCGCCGACAGGACGGCGTAGTAGGGGAAGTCGCTGTCCTTGGGGGAGAAGTCAAAGGTGGCCTTCTGCCAATGGGGCTCACCCTGGAATTTTTTGCCGGCCCCATGCCAGTCCGGGGAACGCTCCAGGTAGAAGTAGCCCCCCACGCCATCCTGGCTGCGGTATTCCACGCTGAAGCGGTAGACCAGGGAGGGAATCAGCGACAGCTCCGTCTTCTGAAGGAGGGGGCGCCCAGGGCTCCCCGCCTTCACGGACATGCGCACCACCCCGTCAGCCCGGGAAATGCATTCCCCCTGCTGGGACACCCAGGCGGTCTCCCCCCCGGCGGCGGGGTCAGGAAGTAGGTTCTGGGCCGTAAGGGCGACGGAGAAAAACAGGCCTAGGGAAAAGGACAGGAAGAGATGGCGCCAGCGCATGGGAATCCTCCAAGGGGGCAAGCCTGGGGCAGGGAAGGACGGATCCCCGCGCCAACCCAGGCGCAAGGCTTCCGAAAACCCTCCCCCCGCCAGTGTTAGGGGGAGACAGGGAAATACCAAGGGTTAGTATAATTCCGCTGCCCATTTTTTCCGCAGGGCGGCAAAGGAATGGGATTGTTTTGCGTAACTAATTGCGTATAAATGGGTTACATATATCTCGCATCCCGCGCCCTTGGGGAAAATGGTAGTCCCGGCTGGATTCGGACCAGCGACCAAGACCTTATAAGAGTCCTGCTCTAACCGCTGAGCTACGGGACCGGCGGCATACGGGGGTAATTTGGCATATTTCCCGGCTTTTGCAATCCGGCCCCAGGGCTTTTTGCCAGGGCTTCCCCCCTTTCCGGCGGCTTCCGGCGTTTTCAAAATCCCGGGGGCAGGGGAGGGAATCCGGTTTTGGGGGGATTATAGTAACCCGCCCGCCCCGTTTGGGCCGGGAGTCTCCTGCATTTGGCTATGATGAATCCGCCTGGCGGCCTTTCCGCCGTCCGCCGGCGGATTTTCCATTTTTGTTGACGTTTTATGCCCTCTCGCAAATCCCCATCCTCTTCCGCCGCCAAGCCCGCGCTGGCGGTGGAGAGGCGCATTTTGTCCGACGTCCTGAAGGCCATTGGCCGTCCTGCGCTTCCCCAAGACTTGTCCAATGTGCTTCTCCTGCTTGGGCATGGGGAGTTCGAGGGGGTGCGGCGCCTGCGGGAGGAAGAGCTGCGGGGGCATTTGGAGGCGCTGGTGTCTTCCGGGGAGGCCGTATGCCATCCGGAGGGGCGCTATGTGGCGGCGGACCTTTCCTCCCAGGCCCTGCGGGAGATCTATTCCCGGCCGGAGTATGGCGGGCTTCCCGCGGCGGTGGCCCATGCCCTGCCCATGGTGGGGGTCCACGGGGAGACCAACGAGGAGAATCTCCGAAGGGATCTGCGCAATGCCTTCTTTGCGGCGGATGTGGCGCTGCTGAACCACGTCCTGAATACCATGCGGGACGTCTTCCCCGGGGAATACAAGGGGGAGCGTTTTCTGGATTTCCTCTTTGACGAGCCGGAGGAGTGGCTCCTTTCCCTCCCGGACCCCTTCCTCCAGGTGTGCGCCTGGTGCCTCCTCCCCTCCGCCTCCTCCGCCCTCCGCCCCATCCGCCGGTTGGCCGAACGCTGCCTCCCCCTGGCGGACATCACCAAGCCCAAGGTGGTCTGCTCCCTGCTGGACTACACCATCCTCTGCGGCGACTGGAAATGCCTCCAGTCCCTCATGCAAAAACTGAAGCCGGGCCAGGCCGCCCGGGAACTCCGCCTGGGATGGATCCGGTTCCTGACTGGACGGGACGAGGAGGCGGTGGGACATTTCCGGGAAGCCCTGGACCAGGTCCGGGGGGAATCCCATTCCCACGACGGCTATTTCAGGACGGTGGGCGGGGTCTTTGCAATCCTGGGCTTCCTGCGGGAAGGGAGTGCGGTCTCCCTCAACCAGGCGGGAAGCTACGCCAAGGCGGGCTCCGCCAACGACACCCCCTACACTGTGGTCTACCAACTCCTGCAGCAGGTGGTGCAGGCGAAGGCCCATCCTGACCTCCCCCCCGTCCAGCCCGTCTGGCACTCCGACAGCCGCCTGAACAACATCTTCGCCTGCGTGGCCCACTACTGGCTCACGGGGAGCCTGGACGGAGGGCAGCGGCTCCTGCTGGAAAGTTCCGCCCAAAGCGCCCGGGCCGGAGGATATCTCTGGCTGGCGGAGGAGTGCGAGGAACTCCTCCAAAGGCTTCGGAATCCGGAGGTCCCCTTCCGGCGGTTCCACGACCTCCAGAACGGAAAGATGCCCTTCTTCCTGGACTGCGTCATCACCCGCAACAGCTGGGTGGAGCGCTTTGAACGCCTGAAGCAGGCCCTGGACGGCCTTCCCCAGCCCACGGCCACCCGCCTGGTGTGGAACGTCAACGCGGAGCAGGCGGAGCGGGGAATCATCACCGTCAAGCCCATCGAACAGCACTCCAGCCGCAACGGGAAATGGACCAAGGGGCGCCGCTTCACCGCCTACCGGGAGTGCCGCTTCGGGACCATCCAGCCCCCCGCCGAGCCCCCCATGGGGGAAATGCTCTTCCAGGGGCTGACCCCCCAGGACAAGTTCGCCTGCGACCTCCTCTATGAAACCGAGGAGGAGTTGAAGAAGGACCCGGAGAAGGCCGCCCATGCCTGGGGGAAGGTCATCCAGGCCCTTCAGGGACATCCCAGGCTCTTCCTGGAGGGCGGGGACGGCCAGCCCCTGCACTGCGTGCCCGGGGAGCCCGTGGTGGAGGTGACTCCCCTGGAGGACGCCCTCCAGTATTCCCTGCTTCCCCAGGCGCCCCAGGAGGAGGAGTGCGTGGTGCGGCTGGAGCGGGGCAATCAACTTACGGTCTACACCTTCCCCACCCCCATCCGCCGCCTCCGCCGTGCGCTGTCGGGGGATTTCCGCATCCCCCTGTCGGATCCCCAGGAAAACGGCCGGGTCCTGGAGCACCTCCTGCGGCGCTTCCGGGTGATTTCCCAGGGGCCTCTGCCTGGGATTTCCCTGCCCCCGGTGGCCGCCGACCCCCTGCCCTGCCTCCAGTTGACCAACTGGGAGCGGGGATTGCGGGTGGCCATGATGGTGCAGCCCTTCGGCTCCTCCATGCCCTACTACCTGCCCGGGGAGGGGCCCATGGAGATGATTTGCCAGGAAGTGCGCATGGTGCGGGATTTTGAGAGGGAGCGGGAGCGGGCGGAGGCGGTGGTGCAATCCTGCCCCCGCCTTCGGGAGACGGTGCAGGAGGAGCCCTGGCGGTGGAGCCTGGAGGGGCAGGCGTGCTACGAACTCACCCTTCAGCTGCAGGGGATGTCCAACTGCCGGGTGCAGGTGCCCAATGACCGGAAATTCGTCTGCCGCCGCACCCTCACCATGAGCAACATCTCCCTCCATACCCAGAGCTACCTCTCCTGGTTCTCGGTGGAGGGGGACGTGGTGCTGGAGGGGTCCGAGGCCACGGCCTCCCTGGCGGACCTGATCCAGGCCGTGGCGGAACGGAAGCATTTCGTCACCCTCTCCGACGGGGATGTGGTGGCCCTCTCCGAGGATGTGCGCCTGAAGCTGGAGGCGCTGAACCGGCTGGGGGACATTGTCCGCGGACGCGGCGCGGGAGAGGGGGGCGGCGCCCTCCGGATCTGCCAGTTCCTGATGCCCTTCCTGCAGGAGCAGCTCGCCTTCTATCCCGGCCTGGAGCTCCCCCCGGAATCCGACCAGTGGATTGAGAAATACAACAAGGCCATGAAGGAAGAGCCCCCTGTGCCCAAGGAACTCCAGGTGACCCTGCGCCCCTATCAGGAGGAGGGGTTCCTGTGGCTTTCCCGCCTGGACAGCGCCGGGGCGGGCGCCTGCCTGGCAGACGACATGGGCCTGGGAAAGACCGTCCAGGCCATCGCCTTGATTCTTTCCAAGGCGTCGGAGGGCCCCTCCCTGGTGGTGGCCCCCACCTCCGTCTGCGCCAACTGGCAGGCGGAGTTCGGGAAATTCGCCCCCAGCCTGGTTTGCGAGGTCTTCGGGCCCGGGGACCGCAGCCAGTCCTTCCAGAAACTGGGGCCCGGCCATGTCCTGATTGCCAGTTACGGGCTTCTCCAAAGCGAGCAGGCCTCCTTCCGCAAGGTGCAGTGGCGGGTGGCGGTGCTGGACGAGGCCCAGGCCATCAAGAATTCCCACGCCAAGCGCTCCCAGGCGGCGCTGGAGATCCACGCGGACTTCCGGGTGGTCACCACGGGCACCCCCGTGGAGAACAACCTGAACGAACTTTGGAGCATCTTCAATTTCATCATCCCCGGGCTTCTGGGCACCCGGGAGGGCTTCCAGAAGCGCTTTGCCACGACCATTGAGAATGAGCGGAAGCCGGAGGTGATGAAGGAACTGATGGAGAATCTCCGGGGGATTGTGAGCCCGTTCCTCCTGCGTCGCCGGAAGGACCAGGTGCTGAACGACCTGCCTCCCAAGGAGGAAATCGACTACCCGGTGGAGCTTTCTCCCCAGGAGCGCGCCTTCTACGACGACCTGCGGAAGAAGATTGTCCAGGAGTTGAATGCGGTGGAGAAGCAGAAGAAGAGCCTGAGCAAGCTCGACGTGCTTTCGGGAATCACCCGTTTGCGCCTGGCGGTGGACCACCCCCGGCTTGTGGCGGGGGGGGAGGGCTTGGCCGGTTCCAAGCTGGAGGCCTTCATGGAGTTGCTGCAGCGCATCCTGGAAAATGGCCACAAGGTCCTGGTCTTCAGCCAATTCGTCAAGTTCCTGGAGATTGTGCGGGAGACCCTGGAGGCCCAGCGGATCCCCTACGAATACCTGGATGGCGCCCGGAATGCCAAGGAACGCGCCGCCTCCGTGGAGAATTTCCAGAATGGGGAGGTGCCGGTTTTCCTGATCAGTCTCCGGGCCGGCGGCGTGGGGCTGAACCTGACCCAGGCCGACTACGTGATTCACCTGGATTCCTGGTGGAACCCCGCCGTGGAAAACCAGGCCTCCGACCGCGCCTACCGCCTGGGGCAGAGCAAGAAGGTCACCATCTACCACCTCCATACGGTCAATACCATCGAGGACGAAATCAAGAAGCTCCACGAAAAGAAGACGGAGTTGGCGGACAATCTGCTTGCCAATGCCGACACCATCGAGACCGTCCCCATGGAGGCCCTGCTGCAGTATCTCCGAAAACCCTAATCCCCCGAAAAAAGGACAGACCGCCCCATGGAGAAGAAAAGAATCCTCGCCCTGGATTTCGATGGCGTCATCTGCGACTCCGCCCCCGAAAATGCCGCCACCGCCTGGCTCTGCTGCTGCCGGCTGTGGCCGGAACGCTTTTCCGGCCCGCCCCCCAGGGAACAGGTGGAGCGCTTCTGCCGGGAGCTGCGCCCGTATATGGAGACGGGATACCAATCCATCGTGCAGACGGAGGGGCTTTGGCGCGGGGAATCCCTGGAACGCCTGACCACCGGATTCGGGGAAGGCCTGGCGGAATTGGTGGAACGCCTGGGCGTCTCCATCCCCCGGCTGAAGGAGCTCTTCGGCGGGGAACGGGACCGGTGGCTCCAGGAAGACGAGGCAGGCTGGCTGGGATACAACCGCTTCTATCCCGGTGCCGCAGAGGCCCTGCGCAGGTTGCTCTCCCGCTGCCAGGTGCGGATTCTCACCACCAAGGAGGAGCGTTTCGTGCTTCGCCTGATGGAACGGGAGGGGGTGCCCTTCCCGCCGGAGGAGGTCTTCGGGCTGGGGCGGATCCGCAACAAGGAAACTACCCTGGAGGAGTGGAGCCGGGAGGGGGAGGTGGTCTTTGTGGAGGACCGCCTGGCCACCCTGGAACGGGTGGAGGGGGTAGCCGCCTTGAAGGAGGTCCGCCTGGGGTTTGCCACCTGGGGATACGCCACCGGGGAACACCGCCGGAAAGCCGCCCAGGACCACAGGCTGAAAATCCTCCACAGCCCGGAGGAACTGGCTTCCCTCGCCGATGAACCCTGACCCGGAGAAAGAAGAGAATGCCCCTTTTCCGAACCTTGTCCCTCCTTATGGCACTCCTGGCCCTGGCCATGGGATGGCTCTGCTTCCGCCTCATCCCCCGCCATCCCCAGTGGGCCGCCAGACTCCCCCGGCACCGCACCGGGGGAATGCTCCTGGGAACTGCACTGCTGGCCTATTGCGCCTCCGAGGGCGGGGCACTCCTGCCGGGAACCCGATGGCCACCCCTCTTCTGGGCACTGGTGCCCGTGGTCGCCGCCCTCTCCTGGAAATACCTGGATTTCCTCTTTGCCAGGGCAATGGGCGGATTGTGGATCGCCCTGGCCAATTATCTCATCCAACACGCCTTCGCCTACTATTGCGCCTGGCGCCCGCTCTATGCCCTCGTCGCCCTGCTCTGGGGATGCGCCGGCATGGCCGCCATCGCCTGGCCTTGGCTAATGCGCGACGCCCTCCAGGCATGCCAGAACCGCCCCGCCTGGCGGTGGACCGCCCTGGCCGCCAGCCTCGCCAGCGCACTCCTCCTGGCACTCCTCCCATTCCTGGGAAACCGGTAGAAACAAGTCGGCCACGGAGTTTTTTAACACGGAGGGCACGGAAACGCCCGGCAAGCCGGGCGCAGGTCAGACACGGAGAGTCTGGGCCATGCCCGCATGGCCCAGACGGTGTTTTTTGGGGGGATTCTAGAAATCTAGAAATCTTTGAATCCCAATATGTTATCGCGATATTAGCGTGGGGTTTGGGGGCGTTGTGCCGTTGCGGTTCTACAGGCTTCCCAGGATTTCCGCCGCCAGCCGGTGGATTTCCATTTTCATTGGCTGGTTGACCTTGCAGGAGAGTCGGTTTTTCACGATGGCGAAAACGGTGCCCGTCTTTTGGTCCAGGGAGAGTTCGCTTCCGCCGAAGCCGTGGTGTCCGAAGAGGCGCCCCCTCCACGGCGGGGGAGCCAGGAGGATATACCCGAATCCGAAGACAGACCAATAGGCATCCGGGTCATCGGAGGGGATGGGTTCGTCTTTGGGGCGTTGGAGTTCCGTGGCCTGCCGCAGCATTTCCCGGGAGATGAGTTTTCCCTGGAGGATTGCGCTGCCGCAGCGTGCCAGCCCCCGGGCGTTGGCCAGGCAGTTGAAGGAGGGGAGGCAGGCCTGCCTGACGCAGCGCAGCCGCATGGCGTTGTAGAGGGGGTCCAGGAAGGTCTCCCTGGGAGGGAGGCAGGCTTTCAGGTCGGGAGCGGGTTCCACTTCCCCCAGCCGCCCTTCCTCCTCCTGGGGCAACCCGAAGAAGACATCCCTCCAGGCGCCGGCGGGCTGGAGGATTTCGGCCTCCAGGAGCTTGGGAAGGCTTTGTCCGGTGGCCAGTTCCAGGGTCCTTCCCAGGAGCCAGGCGTAGGACAGGGCCTGGTATTGGGTCTGGGTGCCGGGCTCCCAGACGGGCTCCCTGGCGGCCAGCTTCCCGCACATGCCTTCCCAGTCCGTCAACTCCTCCGGGGAGGCGACCGGGGGCATGATGTGCATTCCGCTGGTGTGGGTCAGCAGGTGGCGCAGGGTGACCCTGGCCTTCCTGCCCTGGCGGAACTCCGGCCAGAGTTCCCCCACCGGCATGTCCAGGGGGAGTCCCCGCTTCTCCACCAGGCGCAGGGCCAGGGTGCCGAAGAGGGTCTTGCCCGTGGAGAAGACGGGAAAGAGGGTTTCAGGGAGCACCGGCAGGGTTCCGGCGCCATTCCGGTGACCCGCATAGGCCTCCGCCTGGATTTCGCCGTCCTTCCAGATGACACACTGGGCTCCCAGTTCGTCTCCTCCAGGCCCGCAGTGCCGGTCCAGGATTTCCTCGAGTCCACGTTGGAGGGTATTGTCCATAGGGGTTGCCAAAGGGTGTCAGCGATATCCCAGGTCCCTGGCGACCCAGAGGAGGAGCCATCCCATGAAGAGGAGGAGGAGCGTGCCGAAGACGGCATACCAGAAGGTCTTGCTTCGGCAGAGGCGTCCCAGGGCGCCTTCCTGGCGTTCCTCCTCCAGTGCCCGGAGCAGTTCGATTTTCCGCATTTCCTTTTCTTCCGGGGAGAGGGGTTCCGTCTCCCGGGAGATTTCATCCGGGGCTGGAGTCTGCGTCGTCATCTGGCTTCTCCTCCTTGGTGGACCCGTTTGTGTGATGGTGGGCGGTGCGGGGGGTCAGAGTTGCGCCATGCGCCCCATGGCCTCCGCGATGCGGGCCACGTCTTCATCGGGGGTGATGAAGGGGGGCATGGTGTAGATGAAATGGCTTTCCGGGCGGAGCCAGACGCCGGTTTCCAGCACCAGTTTCCGGACGGCCTCCTCATCGGGGATTTTCTCCACGTCCAGGACGCCCACGGCTCCCAGCACCCGGACATCCCGCACATTGGGGAGGGAGCGGTATTGGGGGAGCAGTTCCTGGAGTTTTGCCTCGATGCGCTTTACGTTGGCCTTCCAGTCGTAGTGGGCGAAGAGGTCCAGGGAGGCGCAGGCCACGGCGCAGGCCATGGGATTCCCCATGTAGGTGGGGCCGTGGAGGAGGACGGGGATGGGGTCGGCGATTCGCCGCGTGGTGATGGCGCAGGCCATGGTGATGGCGCCGGCGGTGAGGGCCTTTCCGATGCACATCACATCGGGGGTCACGTCCGCATATTGGCAGGCGAAGCGTTCTCCGGTGCGCCCGAAGCCCGTGGCGATTTCATCGAAGATGAGGACAATGTCGTATTTGCTGCAGAGCCTGCGGAGTTTCCGGAGGTATTCGGGGTGGTAGAACCACATGGCGTTGGCCCCCTGGAAGATGGGCTCCAGGATGACGGCGGCGATTTCCCCCTGGTGTTCCTCCAGGAGTCGCTCCATGGGCTGGAAGGCCTCCTCCCGCCAGGGCTGGTGGAAGGGGCACTGGGGGCTGGGCACGAAGAACTGCCGGGGGAGGATGCCCTGGAAGATGCTGTGCATCTCCTCGGGGTCGCTGACGGACATGGCGCCGATGGTGTCCCCGTGGTAGCCTCCCTGGAGGGCGGCCACCCGGGTGCGCCCGGTGCGTCCCAGGGCATGCTGGTATTGGAAGGCCATCTTCAGGGCCACCTCCACGGCGATGGAGCCGGAATCCGCATAGAAGATCTTTTCCAGGCCGGGGGGGAGCAGTTCCAGGAGCCGCCCCGCCAGTTCCATGGCGGGCTGGTGGGTCAGCCCGCCGAACATGACATGGGGCATTTTCGCGGCCTGCTCCTGGATGGCGTGGACGATTTCGGGGCGGCAGTATCCGTGGGCGGCGCACCACCAGGAGGAGATGCCGTCAATCAGGGGGGTGCC